>NZ_LZJG01000227.1:0-33806 GCF_001667785.1 Mycobacterium sp. E3247
TCGATGTCCGTCGGATACGCGTTCACCGACCTTTACCGCTACCGCAGCGACAAGGCGGTGCGAGAACTGGGCTACGTAGTCGCCCCCATCGAGCCTGCGATCCGCGACGCGGTCAACTGGTTTCGCGTTCGCGGCATGATCAGATCCGCTCACGGACCCGTTGCGGGCTCGATGTTTTGATTCAGCGCGAAGCGGTTGTCCGGGTCGAGGCGAGCCTTCAGCTTGGCCAGGCGCCGATAGGTGACGTCGCCGAAGCTGGCCCGGATGCGCGCCTGCCCTTCATCGCCGACGAAGTTGAGGTACGTGCCTGCCGGACCGAACGGACGCAAAGCTTCATACGCATCATCGGTCCACGACTTGCAGCGTTCGGTGTCGGCGGGATCCGTCCAGGTCGTGATCAGATGCACGATGTAGGGATGGTGGCGGGCCGAAAAGGCCGTCGCCTCCGGCGGAACACGGCTGGGAAAGCCGCCGAGCCGGATCACATGCAGATGCGTTTGCGGCGCGGGGCGGCTGCGCCCGAGCAGCGCGATACGCCGGATCGCGTCGTCGGACAGCTCCGTCAGAAAGATCGACTTCCAGTAGTTCAACCGGCCATATGGGGATGTGTGGTCGAGGACCTGTTGCCAAGTGGGGTAGGCGATTTCGCGCTGGAGCGACATCACCGGTTCCGTGCTGACCCCGCGGGCCCGCTGCAGCGCCCCGATGGCGGTCCGACCGGCTTGTCCGGCTGCGGCCGAGCAACCGAGGATCGTGACCAGGCCGCGTCCCGAACCCTCGTCGGTGCCGAAGTCGACGAGGGACGCGAGGTGGTCGTCGGCGCCCGCCACCTGTGCGCGGAAGTGTTCGAGCACGGCCTCGGCGTCGGTGTCGCCGTAGGCCCGTATGCCCCCGATGACGTGATCGACCGGATGCAGGTCGAGCACGAAGTGGGCCACCACCCCGAAGTTGCCGCCGCCGCCGCGCAGGCCCCACAGCACCTCCGGGTTCTGTTCTTCGCTGGCGAACAGCACCTCCCCGCCGGGCGGCACCAGGTTCGCGGCGGTCAAGTTGTCGCAGGTCAACCCGTATGCCCGGGACAACCAGCCGACCCCGCCACCGAGCGTGAACCCGCCCACGCCCGTCGATGACACCACCCCGCCGGGGCAGGCCAGGCCGTGACGGGCGGTGGCCTGGTCGATGTCGCGCCAGGTCGCGCCGGGCTCGATGACCGCGATTCGGTGCTCGGGATCAACCACCACACGACGCATCAGGGACAGGTCGATGAGGATGCCGCCATCGGTCGAGGAGTGTCCTGCGACGCTGTGCCCGCTGCACCGCACCGCGATCTCGGCTCCGGAGCCGACGGCGTACCGAACGGCGGCGACGATATCCGCGCGGGAGCGGCAGCGGAGCACGACGGCGGGCCGCTTGCCGATCAGGCCGTTGAAGACCCGCCGCGCTGCGTCGTAATCGGCGCTGTCGGGATGGACTACGTCGCCGGTGAATCCGGGAACCGCGTCAACCGTCAGCGTCATCAGAATCGGTAAGTGGTGCAGCCGACGGTGACACCCGAGCCGACCGCCAGTATCAGCGCGACGTCGCCCGCTCGTGCCAGCCCATGCCGCCGGGCGTGATCCAGCCCGTACGGCAGGGACGAGGTGAACAGGTCGGTGCCTGGTTGGTCATCCGCGTCGAACTCGACGAATCGTGATCGGGGGACACCGATCTGGGCGGCCAGTTCGTCCAGATCGGCCGTCGACAGCTGCGGCGGGAGCACGACCGCGATGTCGGCGGGGTCGAGTCCCTCCAGCGTCAACAGTTCCTTGGTGGCCGACGGGATACAGCTCAGATAGATGGCGGCGAGGTTGGGGTCGCGCTCAATTTGCAGCCAGCACCGCCCGTCCCGCTGCTGGGTGTAGGTGGCGAGCGCCCCGCCGTACTCCGGGTGTTGCCGGAAGACGAACCGGCCGAAGCCTTCCGCACCGCCGCTTCGGCTGAGCAGGACAGCCGAGCCCGTCTGGCTGATGCCGTTCAACGGATAGCCGGTTTCGGGGCCGTTGTTTTCTATCTCCGAGGCCACGACCATCGCATGGTCGGCCTTTCCCGCGCCGATCATTCCCGCGGCGACGTGGCAGGCGTTGAGGAAGCCGACCGAACCGTTGAGGACGTCGAAGGCGAGGGTCTTGGGGCCGTCCGGCGACTGCACTTCGCCGTTGATTCCGAGTTCGCCGGCCACGAGCGCGGCAACCGCCGGTTCGCTGAGAAAGTCGTCGCGGTAGACGCCGGCGTGGACGATCAGACCGACCGCTGACCGGTCGACGCCACCTTCGGCAAGGCACGCCGCGGCTGCTTGAACCGCCAACTCTATCGAGCTTGGAGACGTCGATTGCCCGGCGGGAGCGATGCCTACGCTGTCGATGCGCACGCGGGGCGTCGCCGCTGCTTCCTTGCGGTGGTTTTCTGTTTCAAGGCTGCGGGCGTGCTGGCCGGCGCCCCGGCGCATTCGGTCCGGCAGGTCGTCGAAGGTATACAGCGCGGCGCCGATGCTCTGTCCGGAGCCGGTGATGGAAAAGACCACGTTGTCTCCGGACTTGATCCGGTTGCTCAGGATGTAGTCGTGCAGGGCGACGAAATGGGTCGTGCTGGCCGTGTTCCCGCGTTCCGCCACGTTGTAGATGGTGTTGTCCCGGTTGGCCGCGCCCGGTCCGAAGAGCTGGTTGACGGCGGCGACCGCGTCGTTGAGTGATGCCTCCGAGGTCTGGTGCATCACCAGGTGGTCACAGGTTTCGGGCCGCCACCCGTGCCGTCGCATTACCGCCGCGACGTAGGGCACCGCATGCTTGACCGCGATCGCGGTCTGCGTGACGGAGTCGGTGAGCATGATGGCGCCGCCGTGCGGGGCTTCGGTCGCCTTGGCGATGCACAGTTTGCTGTAGCGGCTGAAAGTCGCGATATCGATGTCGTGGAAGCCCACCCGGCCGTTGGGGCCGCGCTCCAGGATCACCGCCGCGCCGGCGTCACCCAGGGTCAGGCAGGCGAGCCTCGGGTCCATCGGCCCCTCGATTTCCTTCTGCGCCGTCTCCGTGAGGTGGCTGATGTACTCGCCGCTGACCACCAGCGCGTTGCGAACCACCCCGGTCTGCAGGAATGCGTCCGCCACGGTGATGCCGGTGAACATCCCGGCGCAGGCGTTGCTGATGTCGAAGGCCAGCGCGTTGCCAAAGCCACATTGGTCGCTCAGCCGCGAGGAGGTGCTGGGCTCGAACGTGAACCTGTGCCCGAGTCCGTCACGGCGGGAGATGTTGCAGGCGATGATGAGCTCGATGTCCTCGCGCCGGTAGCTCGATCGGGACAGGCAGTCGTCCGCCGCCTTCCGCGCAAGGTCGATCGAGAACTCGTCCTCGCCGACCACCCGTCGGCTCCTGATGCCGGTAAGGCGTTCCAGCGGTATGCGGATCTCGTTGGCGCACTCCGCCATGACCGTCTCGGTCGACACCGTTCGCGCCGGCAGGTACACGCCGATGCTTTCGATCACCGTGTTTCGCTTCTCGTCGGGTCCGACTTGCGCCGGACCCTCGTCGGGGACCGGCCCATATTCCGCGGCGAGCTCGGCGATGGTGCCGTAGACGAACATCGACTCCGGTCGCAGTGGCAGGCCGGCCGCATTCGCCCGCACCGCGACCTCCAGGCTCTGCGTCGAGGCGCCGCCGAGAGCGAAGAAGTCGTCGTTGATGCCGACCCGTTCCAGACCCATGACGGCGCACCAGATCTCGGCCAGGACCTGTTCGGTGCGCGTGCGTGGAGCGACGAATGCCGGCTCCTGCGGCCCGGGCCCGCCGCCGGCCGCCATCAAGGCACGGCGGTCGATCTTTCCGCTCGACGTGAGCGGCAGCGCGTCCCTCACCTCGAAAACGCCGGGCACCATGGCGGCGGGAAGCAGCTCCAGGAGGAAGCGGCGCAGCTCGGCCGTCGACGGCGCCGCGCCCCCGGCCGCAACGACGTGGGCAACGAGGATGGTGTTCCCGCGGCTGTCGGTTCTGGTCACCACCGCGTTCTCGGCCACCGCGGGGTGTTTGGCCAGCGCCGCCTCCACCTCGCCCGGCTCGATCCGGAAGCCGCGAACCTTGACCTGGAAGTCGATGCGCCCCAGGTAATCAATGTTGCCGTCGGGCAGATATCTGGTCAGGTCGCCGGTGCGGTAAAGCCGCTCGCCGCGATCCCCGAAATCACCGCCGAACGGATCGGCAACAAAGACGGCGGCCGTGAGATCGGGCCGGTTGAGGTAGCCGCGCCCAAGCCCGACACCGCCGATGAACAGCTCGCCGGGCACACCCACCGGCACCGGTTGCAGGTGTGCGTCCAGGATGTGCGCGCGGATGTTGGCGATCGGTCGCCCGATCGGCACCAGCGTGCCGGATTCGCCACGCCGGCAGTGGAATCCGGTGACGTCGATCGCGGCCTCGGTGGGCCCGTACAGGTTGTAGAGCTCGGCGTCCAGCGTGGCGAGGAAGTGGTCCCGCAGGTCATACGGCAGCGCCTCGCCGCTGCAGAACACCTGGCGCAGCGTGGCGCAGGCGGCCACGCCGGGCTCGGCGAGGAAGCGACGCAACATCGATGGCACGAAATGCATTGTGGTGACGTCATTTTCGACGATTGTTCGAACCAGGTATGCGGCGTCCTTGTGGCCCTCGGGCTTGGCGATGACCAGCCGGGCCCCGCTGACCAACGGCCAGAAGAGCTCCCAGACGGACGGGTCGAAGCTCACCGGGGTCTTGTGCAGCACGCGGTCGTCGGCGGTCAGCCGGTAGGTGTCTTGCATCCAGAGCAGGCGGTTACGGATCCCGGCGTGGGTGTTGAGGGTTCCCTTCGGCTTGCCGGTGGAACCGGACGTGTGGATGACGTAGGCGAGGTTCGCCGATGTCGTCGCAGCGACGGGCGCCACGGCCGCCTCGTCGCCCGGCGGCGCGGTCGGCGCGTCCAGGCAGAGCCGGTGGCCGGTGAAGCCGGGCGGCAGCTGTGGCAGCTGGCGCTGGTGGGTGACGCATACCGGCGCGTCCGGTACGTCCTGCAGCATCGCGGCCATGCGCTGCGCGGGCTGCGCGGAGTCCAGCGGCATGAACGCGCCACCCGCCTTGAGGACGCCGAGCAGCGCCACCACCAGGTCCTCGGAGCGCTCCAGCAGGACGGGCACGACGACCTCGGGCCCCACGCCCAACTGCTGCAGCCGGTGCGCCAGGCCGTTGGCCCGGCGGTCGAGCTCGGCAAAGGTCAACTCGCGGCCCTCACACACCACCGCCACGGCGTCCGGGACGCGCGCGACCGTTGCCGCGACCAGCTCGTGCAGGCAGGCCGGGCCGTCATAGCCGACCTCGGTCCGGTTCCAGGCGACCCGCTGACGTCGCTCTTCCCCGGTGAGCAGCGGCAGCAGCGAGACCCGCCGGCTGGGATCGGCGACGATACCGGCCAGGAGAGTGGCGAAGTGCCCGGCCATCCGCTCGATTGTGGTGGCGTCGAAGAGGTCGGTGTTGTACTGCAGTACGCCGGACAGCTTCCCGCCGTGTTCGCCTATCTCCATCATCAGGTCGAACGGCGCGCCGCCCTGCCCGACATGGAGGGTTTCCAGCCGCAGTCCCCCGCTTTCCCGACCGGTCCCGTCCGAGAAGCGACGCGTTTGCTCCCAGGCGAAAGAAACCTGGAACAGCGGCGTGCGGCCCGGGTCACGCACCGGCCGAAGCCGCTCGACGAGCAGCGCGAAGGGATAGTCCTGGTGTTCGAGGGCGCCCCGCACGGTTTCTTTGACGCGGCCGAGCAGGTCCGTGAACGACGGGTCGCCGTGCAGGTCGGCGCGCAGCGGCACGGGATTGGTGAGGTAGCCGACCAGGCCCTCCAGCGCGACCCGGTCACGGCACGCGAACGGTGAGCCGATCACCAGGTCGCCCTGGCCACTGTAGCGATGCAGCAAGGTGGCGTAGGCCGCCAACAGCACCGTGTAGGGCGTCGCCTCGAGGCCGCGGCCCAGCTGCTTGATCCCGGCCGTCACCGTGTCGTCGATGGTGAAGCGGTGCACGGCGCCCGCATAGGTCTGGACGGCCGGTCGCGGCCGGTCGGTGGGCAATTGGAGGACCGGCAGGGCGCCGGCCAGCTGTTCACGCCAGTAGGCCCAAAGCCCGTCGCCCTCGGCGCCTGCGAGCATCCGGGTCTGCTGGTCGGCGTAGTCGACGAAGCTTTCCGCGGGCGGTGGAGGCGGGTCCGCGCCGTGCTCGGCGGCATACAGCACGCGTAGTTCGTCCAGGATGATGTCGATGGACCAGAAGTCGACGGCGATGTGATGCAGACCCAGGAGAAGTACGCGTTCCTCGGGTGTGCGCTCCAGCAGCGTCAGTCGCAACACCGGGCCGGTGTAAAGGTCGAAGGGGCGCTCGGTCTCAAGGCGGATCCATTCGTCTAGCTCATGCTCACCCTCTCCGAGCCGGTGCCGGGCGATCCGCACCGGCCAGTGCGAGTGGACGAGCTGGACCGGTTGTCCGTCGCGCTCGGCGTACGTGGTCCGCAGCATCGGATGCCGGTCGACAAGTGACTGTGCCGCGCGTTCGAGCGCCGGCACATCGAGCGCGCCGCGGATCCGCCCGGCATACGTGACGGTGTACGCGGCGCTGGCCGGTGCGAGTTTGTGGATGAACCACATGGATCGCTGCCCGTACGACATCGGATACACCGAGGCCGTCTCCTCCGCTTCCTCCATGAGCAGCTGGGACAGCAGCGCGCGTTTCTTCTCGGGAGACAGACCGGAGATGTCGATGGCCCTATCGCTCATCGCCGGCTTCTTTCCCGGCAGACTGTGTCTTGCCTCCGTTTCCGGCCCCGCGTTCAGCGAGCACCTTGTGGAGCATTTCCTCTACGGCCGCGTCCGAAAGATCAGGCACCCGGGTCAGGAGGTCGATCCCGCGTGACGGCGCGCCATCAGTCTCCGGTCGGCCCTTCTGGTCGGGGGCGCCCCTCTTCCGGACCGGCTTTTTCGGGACGGCCTGTTGCTGCGCCGCGGGCGTGTCGGCCGCGGCCGAGGGCAGGTGGCCGCCAAGCCATTCGGCGATACCGGCGACGCTCGGCCCCTGCAGCAGCAGGGTGACCGGCACGACGACGCCCAGGTCGCGTTCGACCTGCATCCGCAGCTCCAACGTGATGAGCGAGTCGACGCCGAGGCTACTCAGCGGCGCCTGGGTGTCCAGGTTCGATTGGGCCAGACCGAGTTTGCCGGCGGCGAGCTCGCACAGGTACGACGTAAGCAACCGCTGACGCTCTTGCGGTGTCGCACCCCGCAACTTGCCGGAGAGACCGCCGCCCGGACCGGTCGCGGCCCCGTCCGGCGGGGTGTGGTCCGACGGCGCGACGCGAAGGTCCGCGAGCAGCGGCGGCTGCGTATCGGGCCGCCACCGCGCCCAGTCGATGTCAAGGACCAGAGCTTGCGTCACCGACCGCGTCAGCAAGGACGACAGTGCCTGAAGGTTGTCGGCCGCGGACATGGCCTCGACGCCGTATTGGGCGAAGTAGCTTGGCAATTCGGACCGAGTGAAGAAGCCGAGCTCGGCCCACGGCCCCCAGTCGACGCTCAACGCCGGACGGCCTTCGGCACGCCGATGCCACGCCAACGCGTCGAGGAAGGCGTTCGCTGCCGCGTAGTTCGCCGCTCCAGGCAGGCCCAGCAAGGACGCGGCCGACGAAAACAGCACGAAGAAGTCGAGTTTCGCGTCTGAAGTCAGCGCGTGCAGATTCCAGGCGCCTTGCACCTTGGGCTCCATCACCTTGCGGAGTTTCTGCTCGTCGAGGCATTGCAGGATGGCGTCGTCGGCGATCCCCGCCGCGTGCACCACGCCGCGCAGTGGTGGCATCGACTCGCCGATCGACTCGAGGGCGGCCGCAACTTGTTCGGCTTTGGCGACGTCGGCCTGCGCGACGATCACCTCGGCACCGGCCGCCCGCAGCGCGTCCAACGACTCCTGCGCGGGTCCCGCGGCGCCGCCGCGTCCCATCATGACCAAGTGCCGGGCACCGTGGTCGACCATCCATTTGGCCACCACGAGTCCGAGTGCGCCGAGCCCACCGGTGATGAGATAGCTGGCGTCTGCCTTGAAGGCGCAGGCCTCCGTAGGTTCGGCCTGGTCGTAGCGGGCCAGCCGCGCGACGTAGCGGCGGCTGCCCCGGAGTGCGACCTCAACCTCGCGGTCGTCCGCCCACACCTCCTGAAACAGGGCTTGGGTCTCCAGGGAGGCCTCTTCCTGGCCCCCACCGAAGGACAGGTCGACACAGGTGCAGCGCAGTTCCGGGTCCTCGTGGTCGATGGTGCGGGCCATCCCCCACACCGGGGCCTGGGCGATCGCCACCGGTCCGGCTTCGGCCACCGAGCTCGCTGTCATCTGCGCCCCGCGCGTCACCAGCCACAGTCGCGGCGAGGCCGGCCAGCCGGCCAGCGAGATGGCTTGGACGAGATGCAGCACGCTCACCGGGCCCGCGGTGGTGGCGGACGCCAGCGACTCGGGCGTCGTGTCGGCCGGCGGTGCGGCCAGCAGGTCCCACATATGCACTACGCCCACGCACGGCGGGCGCTCGTCGGTGAAAGCCTCCGCGAGCAGCCGCTGGAAGTGCTCCGGCCGCGTCGGGTCGAGGCGATAGCGGTCCGGCGCCAGACGCTCGAAGGCTTGCCGGTCACCGCCCGGCTCGACCAACACACATGTCTGCGAACGGGATTCGAGGTGATCCCGAAGGGTGTCCGCGGTGATCCCGCCGTCAGTCAAGATGAGCCAGCTTCCGGCGCCGGCCTGGCGGCCCGACCCGTTCCGCTCGGCCAATGGTGCGGGCTGCCAGCGCAGTTGGTACATCCGGTCGCGCAAGCCCACAGCTTCCGTCGAGTCGGCGCCCGGCTGCGGCGCGCCGATCGCCTTGGCCTCCAACCAGGACCGGACGCGCTGCCACGGATAGGTCGGCGCGGCGACGAAGTGGCTGCCCACCGGGTACAGCTGCTCCCAGGCGACGGGCTGACCCAGGGTGTACAGGGTGCCGAGCGATGCCAGCGCGGTTGCTCGTCCTCCGTCGTCACGCCGCAGAGACGGCAGGGCCGCACAACTCTTCCCCGTGTCCTGGACGTCCTCGCGGACAGAGGTCAGCAGGACCGGGTGCGGGCTGATCTCCACCACCGCGTCATGACCGCCGTCCAGTAGCTTTCGCAGCACGGACGAGAAGCGCACGGGTGAGCGCAGATTCATCGCCCAGTAGTCGGCGTCGGGCAGGCGGTCGGCCAGCAGGTCGCCGGTCACCGTGGAGTAGATGGGCACCGTGGGCGGGGTCGGCCGCAGTCCGGTGAGGCCGGTGCGCAGGGCGTCGACCAACGGGTCCATCTGCGGGCTGTGTGCGGCCACATCGACATCGACCCACCGACAGAACCGCTCGCGCTGCTGCAATGCCGCCATCAGCTCGGCCAAGACCGTTCGATCCCCCGACAACACCGTCGATCGGTGGCTGTTGCTCGTGGCGATCGAGACCTGGCTCTCCCGGCCGGCGATGAGTTCCTCTGCCTCGGCGAGGCTGAGCTCCGCCGACATCATCGTGCCGCGGCCCCGCACCGTGCGGAGCAGCAAGGCGCGGGTGCAGATCACCCGTGCGGCGTCTTCGAGGCTCAGCGCGCCGGCGATGTGCGCCGCCGCGACTTCACCCATGCTGTGCCCCACCACCGCGGTGGGTTCCACCCCCCACGAACGCCATAGCGCGGCCAGCGCCACCTGGATGGCGAAGATCGCGGTTTGGATCAGGCCGATATCGGTGAGTTCCTCGTCGGTGGCCAGCGCCTCGAGCACCGAGCTTCCCAGATGGGGCTGGATCGCGCGGTCGCACGCCGCCAGGGCGTCGCGGAACACCGGCTCCTCGGCCTGCAGTCGCCGCCCCATGCCGCACCACTGTGAGCCCTGGCCGGGAAAGACGAAGAGCACGCGGGGCCGCTGGCCGGGGCGGCATCGTCCGACGGAGATCCCGGGCCGCGACCGGCCTTGCCGATAGGCGGCCAGGGACTCTGACATCTCGGCGGGCGAGTCCGCGACCACCGACAGCCGATGCTCGAGATGGCCGCGCCGGGCACCGGCCGTGTAGCACAGGTCGGCCAGCCGCACCCCGGATGCCAGAGCCGACTCGTACCGTTCGGCCAGTGCGGTCAGGGCTTCGGGGGATTGCGCGGAAAGCGGCAGCAACTCCGCTCGATCCGGCTCCGGAACCACCTCGACTGCGGCGGGCCGCACCTGCGGGGCCTCGGTGAGCACGGCATGCGCGTTGGTGCCACCCATGCCGAACGAGCTGACACTGGCGACCGCGCGCCCGCCGTTTTCCGGCCAGGGGGTCAGCGTCTGCGCCACCCGCACCGGCAAGCTGTCGAAGGGGATCTCGGGGTTGGGCTCGGCGAAGTTCAGACTCGGCGGGATTTCCTTGTGCTGCAACGCCAACGCGACCTTGATGAGCCCCGCCACGCCGGCCGCCGCCTCGAGGTGGCCGATGTTGGTCTTGACCGAGCCGATCAGGCACGCGCTACCCGGCGGACGTCCGTCCGCCAGGACGGTGCCCAGCGCGTTGGCCTCGATCGCGTCGCCGAGGAACGTTCCGGTGCCGTGAGCCTCGACGTATTGGGCGGTGCCGGGCGCGAGACCTGCCCGCCGGTAGGCGGCCGCCAGCACGGCTTCCTGCGATTGCCGACTGGGTGCGATCAGCCCGTTCGTCCGGCCGTCCTGGTTGACGGCGGTGCCGCGGATCACCGCATAGATGGGGTCGTTGTCGGCCAGTGCCCGGCTGAGCGGTTTGAGAACGACGATCCCGGCGCCTTCGCCCCGCACGTAGCCGTCCGCGCCGGCGTCGAACGTCTTGGAGTGGCCGTCGGGTGCCATCAGCTTGGCCTTGGTGAAGTTGATCATGAGCGCCGGCGACAGGATGACGTTGACACCCCCGGCCAGAGCCAGCGAGCACTCCCCGTCGCGCAGGCTGCGGCAGGCCAGGTGCACGGCGACCAACGACGACGAGCAGGCGGTGTCGATGGCCATGCTCGGTCCGTGGAAGTCGTAGAAGTACGAGAGCCGGTTGGCGGCGATGCTCAACGCGTTTCCAGTGCCCGTGTAGGCGTCGACGAGCTGGAACTGGCCGGCCCGGAGGTTCGCGTAGTCGGTGGTGGAGATGCCGACGAACACGCCGGTGTCGCTACCCGCCAGCCGCTCGGGCACCTGCCCGGCATCTTCCAGGGCCTCCCAGGCGACCTCGAGGATCAGCCGCTGCTGCGGATCCATTTGTGCCGATTCCCTCGGCGAGATGCCGAAGAACCTGAAGTCGAATTGGTCGACCCCGGGCACGAAACCGCCCCTTCGGGTGACCGAGGTGCCGGGCACGGACGGGTCCGCGTTGTAGAAGGCCTCGGCGTCCCAGCGGTCCGGCGGGACCTCGCTGATCGCCTCCACGCCGTCCGACAGCTCTCGCCAGAAGGCCGCCGGCCCATCGGCACCCGGGAATCGGCAGCCGATGCCGATGATGGCGATCGGCTCGTCCGCCGCGCGTGGCCCGCCGCCGTCCCCGGCCGGTGCGGCCGCGCTCTCGCCGGCGGCGTCGGACTCCTCGGCCAGATGACGCGAAAGAAGGTCGATTGTGGGGTATTCGTAGGCGAGGGTGGGCGAAAGCTCGCGTCCGAGCCAGGATTCCAATGCGGCGGTCAGCCGGATGGCGCGAACGGAATCGAGGCCGTAGTAGGCGAACGGACGGGATGGTTCGATATCCGTTGCCGGGAGGCCGAGTTCACCAGAGAGCTGGTCGACGAACCATCTCGCGATCTCCGCGGCGCTGCGCCGGGCGTGTTCGGAGGATTCAGCCGCGGCAGGGGTGTCGCGCCGGGGTGCGTGCCATGCAAATACCGCCTCGAGCCGGCCGTCGAGGAACTGCTGCTTGCACACGGACCGCTGCACCTTGCCGCTGGACGTGGTGGGAATCCGCAACGGCGCCAGCAAGACAACGGCGTCGACGGCGATTTTATGGTGCTCGGTGATCGCCGTCCGGATTGCGTCCACGATCGCGGTGAGTTCGTCCTGACCGAGCTGTTGATGGCTCACCTCCTGGACGGCGACCAGCTGCTCGGCGGCGTCCGGTCCGGGAACGACCGAGAAGACCGCACCCCGGCCGCGCAGCAGTGCCGGGTGGCAGGACTGCACGGTCAGCTCGATGTCCTCGGGGTAGTGATTGCTGCCGCGGATGATGATCAAATCCTTGCGGCGTCCAGTGACGAACAATTCCCCGGAGGCCAGGAAGCCCAGGTCCCCGGTACGGAGGAACGGGCCGTCCCCGGTGTCCGCGAGGTGCGCCGAGAACGCCGCTTCGGTCTCTTCGGGCTTTTGCCAGTAACCCTGTGCCACGCTCGGCCCCGCGACCCAGATCTCGCCGACCTCGTCGGGCCTGCACGGCCGCCGGGTCTCCGGGTCGACGATGACGACCTGCTGACCACCTTGCGGCTTGCCGCAACCGACCAACGTTGCGGCGCTTGATCTTTCCGCTGCAACCTCGACAACGCGGCGTTCGCGTAGCGCAATGCGATCTATGTGCCGAACCAGCGGCACCGGGGCGTCCGAGCCGCCGGAGACCAGCAGCGTCGCCTCGGCCAAGCCATACACCGGGTAGAACGCCTCCGGCCTGAAACCGGCCGGCGCAAACGCGTCGGCGAAACCCCGCAGGGTCGCGGGACGGACGGGCTCGGCACCGCACATGGCAATCGACCAGCTGGACAGATCGAGGGCCGCGCGTTCTTCGGGGGTGCTGAGTTCGGTGCACAGATCGTAGGAGAAGTTGGGTGCGGCGGTGATCACGGCGCGATGCCGGGAGATGGCTTCCAGCCACCGCATCGGGCGCTTGATGAACGCGCCCGCCGGCATGAGGGCACTGGTGCCCCCGACGTAAAGCGTCTCGAGGATGCCGCCGATGAGACCCATGTCGTGGTAGGGCGGCAGCCAGAACACACCGTGGGCATTCGTGTCGAATCCCGACTTCCACGTCCGCCGGATGGTTTCCAGGTTGTGGACCAGGTTACCGTGAGACAGCACAACGCCTTTCGGTGTGGCGGTCGAGCCCGAGGTGTACTGCACCATGGCGACCGTGTCACCGTCGATGTCCGGTGGCACCCACGGCCGGTCGTCGCCCGCCGTGTCGGTGACGGCCCAACGCAACGGGCTTCCCTTGACCAGACCGTCGACGGTGGCCCTGATCCTCGTCTGCATCTCAGCGGTGGACAGCGCGAAGCCCGGCTGCGCGTCGGCGATGATTGCCTCGACGCGCGGGACCAGGTGATCGCGTGCCGGCGGATGCATCGGTACGGCGACGGCTCCGGCGTAAAGACACCCGAACAAGCCGGCGACGAAGTCGAGGCCCGGCGGGCACAGGACGAGGACGCGCTCGCCGGCGGCGCCCAGTTGCTGGAGGTTCGCTGCGATCTGCCGCGCGTGGGCGTCCAGTTGCTGATAGCTCAGCCGGCTGACTTCGGTTTCCTCGCCGTCGCGAGAGTAGGTGAACGCGAGTTTGTCCCGGTAGCGTGCGGCTCGCTGCTGCAATTGCCCAACCAGGGTCGGCGCCGTCAGCGGAGGGTAATCCGCTATTTTCCAACCTGATTCGACGCACTGTGCCACGCGTCGGGCGTTGGAACCGGCAGTTGCTTCACGAACTCGTGACATCGGAGTTGCTCCGTCTGATGGGTCGGGCGGACCGGTGTGTGGTTGCCCTGGGTTGCCGTTGGGCCGTTCGATGGAGCGGCCTCCCTCGGTATAGGTCTCGAGCAGTTTGCGGAATGCCTCGACGGTGTAGCCGGTGACGACCGCGTCCGTGCGTGCCCGCACCGTCGTCGAGCGGACGTTGCGGAACAGCGGCTCGAGCTCGCCGACATATTCGCCGGGGGCGGCGACCTTGACCAGTTCGTCGGTCCCATCCGCCAATTCGCGCACGACTTCCAGTTCGCCGTCGGCGACGACATAGATCAAATCCCCCATGCTGCCCTGCTCGTACAACACCGAACCGCTTGCCAGAGCCAGGGTTTGGGGCTCGGAGTCGACGGCGTTGGCATCCGGCAGCATCCGGAGCACGTGGTCGGCGAACGGCAACATCCGCGTGTCGTGAGTGGCGACCACGACGATGCGCTCGCCGCTGGCCAGCTCGCGGAGCAGCTGCAGCACCGCCTGCACCTGCGCTTGGTCCAGGTGGGCCGTGGGTTCGTCGGCCAAGATCAGCGGTGGGTCCAAGGCAATCGCACGGGCCACCGCCACGCGTTCGCGTTGACCGCCGCTGAGGTCGCCGGGCCGATGTGTCATGCGGTCCTGCAGCCCGAAGCGGGTCAGCAATTCCTCGCCGCGTGCGCGCGCCGCCCGCCGAGACCACCCGGCCGCCCACAGCGGCACAGCCACGTTCTCCAGTGCGGTGAGACTCGGCACCAGGTTGAACGACTGAAAGACGAAGCCCACGGTCTGACGCCGGTAAGTGGTCAATCCGCGGCGGTCCAGCGCGGTCACGTCGACGTCACCGACCTGGATGCGTCCGCCGGTCGGGCTCAGGATGCCGCCGATGCACGACAGCAATGTGGTCTTCCCACACCCGCTGGGGCCCAATACGACCACCAGGGACCCAGCCGCCACCTCCAGGTCCAGACCGTCGATGACCCGGATCGCATCCCCACCGGTGGAGTACTCGACGACGAGATCTTTGATGCGCAGATCCCCCATGACTACGAGCCCCCGAACGCGAGCACCGGGTCGACCGTTACCGCGCGCCGCAGCCCCGCCACGCTCGCCAACAGACCGATGACCACCGCGGTCGCCATCAACGACAGGAAGGCCGAGGTGGTCACCACCACCAGCATGGGAAACAGCGGGCCGATCAGCACGGCCAGCAGGCCGCCGAGCATCGCCGCGATCGACGCGACGAGCACCGCCTGCAGGATGAGGCCGGCGAGCACCGATCCAGTGGCGACCCCGAGGGCTTTGAACACCGCGAAGTCGCGGGTCCGCTCCAGCGCGGAGAGATAGATCAGCGATCCCACGATCTGGGCGGCCACCGCCCACAGCAGAATCGCCAGGTACGCCAGGGCCAGGCGAGCCCCGTGCAGCGGGCGCACCATGTCATCGACCGCAGCGCGGCGATCCACCAGACGGAAGCCGTCCGGAACGTGGTTGGGCTTGCCGCGCACACCGATGGCAGAGATCACCGGCTGCCCGGAGAACATCAACCGCTGCGCTCCGGCGACGGTGAGAAAGGCGTTGGGTTGGCCGGCGAGCGTGGTGGACTTGTCGACCAGGCCCACGATCCGCAGCACCTGCGAGCCCACCTCGACGGCGTCGCCTATGGACCGCCCCAGGGTGTTCGATATGGCGGCCTCATCAGGGTTCGACGGTGCCCGCCCCTTCGCGATAGGTGGCATCCCCAGTCCATGCTCGGGCACGCCGTAGACGTTGAGGTTTTCCGGTGCGCGCCGATCTTGCAGGATGGTGTTGCCGTAAACCACCGGGATCGCCGATTCGAAGCCCGGGTCCCGCGCGACCGCCTGCAGTTCGGCCTCCGGGAATCTCGAGGACCCCATGAACGGGCCGACTGCGCCGGTTTTGATGAGGTAATTGTCGATGCCGATCGTGTCGACCACACGCTGGGCCTCGACCCGAAACCCCAACGTCAGCCCGGTGAGGATCAGGGTCATCGCGAATACCATCCCGGTGCCGACGGCCGCGATGATGAAGCGTCGCCGTCGCCACTGCATGTCCCGAAACGCGGTGATCAGCATAGGCACACACGCCCGCTTTTGCAGGTCACCGAGATAACGCACGACTGGCCTCCAATTTAACTTTCCTCGTTAGAATCCCCAGCTCCGCGGTGGGTTACCTAGAGCCGAAGGGCCTTCATCGGGCGTGACTTACGCCATGCTTTCGCGGGGCCAGGCTGCGATCTCCTCGCGATGCCCGTCCGCCAGCGTGGCGGCGCAGGCAACGAGTTCAGCAAACATGCGTCGAAACGCGTTGACCGATAGCATCGCTCGGACCGATGGCGGCGTGCACCCGTTCACCCCGGTGCCGCGCCCACTTACGAGGGAATCCCCTGTGACGCTTGCAAAGTCGATCGTGCTATTCGCCGTGGCGGCCGTGTTCGAGATCGGCGGGGCGTGGCCGTCATCATGTAGGCGCCGCGAACTCACTGACCGTCGCGAACCAGCCACTTCTCGAACGCGATCGGGACGAACGGCCCCAAGGACGGCAGCGGGTCGGCGGGCACCCGGACGTAGCCGGCCGCGTCGTACAGCGCCTCGGCCTCGGGTTGCCGATTACCGGTGATCAGGTAGAGCCGCCGGTACCCGCGCGCGGCGGCCTCGGTCTCGAGCGCCGCCAGCAGGGCCCGGGCGTAACCGCGGCGCCGCTGGGTGCGGTCGGTCCAGATCCGCTTGAGCTCGGCGGTCTCGGCGTCGTAACGCCGGAACGCCCCGCCGGTGACGGGCACGCCGTCGAGCACGCCGATCAGCAGCCCGCCGTCCGGCGCCGCCAACTCGGTCGCCGGCACGGGGAGCCAGGACAGGTGCGTGCTCGGCGTGCCGCCGTAGCGCTGCGCGTACTCGTCGGCCAACTCGGCCAGCAGCGGCTGCGCCAACGGATCATCGTGGGTGGCCGACACGAACCGTAACCGGCTTGATAGGTGCACCACGTCACCATCCAACGCCCCCTGACGCGGCGCATTCCGCTCGGCTCACCCGACCGGGTCGGCCGCGCGTGGGGCGTCCGGCAGCCGGGCGTCCGCCCGGCGGCGGAGCCGGGCAAGCGGTGCGGGCGCCCACCAGTTCAGGCGACCGAACACGTGCATGAAGGCCGGGACGAGCAGCACTCGCACCAGGGTCGCGTCCACCAGGACCGCAAGGGTAAGCCCCACTCCGAACATCCGCATGAACGAGACGTCCGCGGACGTCAGGGCCGCGAACGAGATCGACATCAACAGCGCCGCCGCCGTGATGATCCGGCCCGTCCGGGCGACGCCCAACGCGATGCTCTCGTCGTTGTCGGACCGTGTGCGCGGCGACTCCAGCCAGTACTCCCGGATGCGGGCCAGCAGGAAAACCTCGTAGTCCATGGACAATCCGAATGCGATGCAGAACATCAACACCGGGATGTTGGCGACCAGGGTGCCGGTCGGGGTGGTGCCCAACGCCCCCAGATGCCCGTCCTGGAAGATCCACACCAAAGCGCCGAAGCCGGTGGTCAGCGACAGCATGTTGAGCAGCACCGCTTTGACGGGCAGCACCACGCTGCCGGTGAGGGCGAAGAGCAGCACCAGCGTGACGCACGCGACGAAGCCGAACAGCAGGGGCAATCGCGACGTGATCGCCTGCACCGAGTCGCGATTCATCTGGGCCATGCCGGTCATCTCGGCCCG
Organism: Mycobacterium sp. E3247; assembly: GCF_001667785.1. NCBI lineage: Bacteria > Bacillati > Actinomycetota > Actinomycetes > Mycobacteriales > Mycobacteriaceae > Mycobacterium > Mycobacterium sp. E3247. The sequence goes on from NZ_LZJG01000227.1 coordinate 17,428, forward strand.
GCGGTCCCCGGGCAACGCGATCGCGTGCAAGCGATCCAGCTGAGCGTCGGAGGCCGCGGAATACAACGGCGCACCGCTGGCCACCGTCAGATAGGCGCTCCCGGCCGCCAGGCCGGCCGGGACGGACGGCGGCCCCTTACGCTCGCCGGCGACGAAGGTGGCCGTCGGCGAGGACACCGCCGACACGTCGGGAACCCGCGACAGCCGCGCGGCATACTCTTCGAGCTCGCCCGTCGTCAGGCCCTCGGTGTGCGCGATGACCACCCGTACCGTGGTCGCGGCGTCGGCACCGAAGTCTTGCCGGATCCGGTCGGTGACGGCGCGCGCCGACGATGACGCCGGCAGCACCCGATCGTCGGGATAACCCCATTTGATGCCGAGGAACGGTGCGCCCAGAGCCAGCAGGAGGGCGATGATCGCCAGGCCGACCGGCAGCGCGTGCCGCATGGCAAGGGTGGCCGTGCGGTACCAGAAGGTCTGTTCGATCGCGACCGGGGGCGGCGGTGGGCGCCGAAACAGCCTGCGCCCCAAGTCCCAGACGTTGAGCGCGTCGAGCCGGTCTCCCAACACGACGATCACCGCGGGTGCGATCACCATCGCGGCCAGCGCCGCGAACGCCACCACCGCGACGCCGGCGTAGGCGAAGGACCGCAGGAAGTACATGGGGAAGATCACCAGCGCCGAAAGCGCAAGGGCCACCGTCATGGCGGAGAACAGCACGGTGCGCCCGGCCGTGGCCATGGTGCGTGCGAGGGCTTCGTTGGGGCACCGCCCCTCGGCCAGCTCGTCGCGGTAGCGACTGATGATCAGCAGGGTGTAGTCGATGCCCAACGCCAAGGCCAGCGCCACCGCGACGTTCACGGCGAAGATCGATACGTCCGCGACCACCGCCACCGCGCGCAACACCGCGAGCGCGCCCAGGATTGCGAAGCCGCCGACCAGGATCGGCAGCGCCGCGGCGAGCAGGCCGCCGAAGACCCATACCAGCGCGACGAAACTCAACGGTATGGCCACGAATTCCATTCGCAGCAGGTCATTTTCGGTCTGCCGGTTGAGTTCTTCGTAGATCATGGCCATCCCGCCGGCCTGCACGGTCACGCCGTCGCGGTCGCGCGCCAGCCGGTCGGCCAGCTCCCGGGCGTGCTTCGGCGCGCCGCTTTCCCCGCCGTTGAGCGCGGCCACGATCAGTGCGGACCTGCCGTCGGCGCCGATCAATCCGGGCCGCGGCGCATTCCAGGGGGATGCCACCTGGGCGACGAACGGGGAGCGGGCCAGCTGCTGGACGATGTCCTCGCCGACGATCCGGGCGGGACCTTCGTTGACGCCGCCCGGTGAGCTCACCAGCAGCGTCATCTCCATGTCGCCCTGGCCGAACTTCTCCCCCAGGATGGCCGCCGCGCGCGCCGATTCGGCCGTCTGGTCCAGGAATCCACCACCGGGCAGGGTCGCCGCGGCCGGGACACCGAAGACGGCGGCCAGGACGGCGACGACGATCGCCCCCGCGATCACCCGTCGCGGGGCGGAGATGGCGATCAGGGCCAGTCGCGTCAGCATGGGCTCGGACCCCTTCTCGTCGCGGCTCACAAAGCGTGTTACGACGTCAGGCCGCACGGGGTTCACCGATCCGGGCAACGAATTTAAGTTAATTAACCGTTAACCAACTTAACGGAGGCCGTGCACCGGCTAGGCGCGCGTCGCGGTGAGGTATTCCGGGACGAACTCGGTGCCGCCGCCCCGCCTCAGCGGTAACGCCACGCCGCCCGGCAGGCCGGTGTCGTTGCGCCGCACCGTCTCCCAGCCGCGGGCGGCCAGGTAGTCGGGGACGTAGTGGTACTGCCCCGCATGGGTCAGGCTGGCCAGGTCGACGTCCAACCCGCGGCGGCGCCACCCCTCGACGAACGACCGCTCCGCTTCCAGCTGCAAGGGCGTCCACGTCGGCATGTGGTCGGCGGCCAACCGGCTGCCTGGGGCGCTCATCGCGGTGACCCCCTGCAGCACCCGGTCCTGCACGTCGGGCGTCAGGTAGCCGATCAGCAACTGCTCGGCGATCCACACCGCGGGCGCGGTGGCGTCGAAGCCGACCCGCAGCAGCGCGGCCGACCAATCCCGTTGCAGGTCGACGCCGACGGCGCGCCGGCTCGCGGTCAGTTCGGCGCCCAGCCCGCGCAGCACCCCGGACTTGAAGTCGAGCGCCTCGGGCCGGTCGATCTCATAGACGGTCGTGCCGGGCGGCCACCACAACCGGTAGGCGCGGGTATCCAGCCCCGCCGCCAGGATCACCACCTGGCGCAGGCCCGCCCTCCCGGCTTCGGCGGCGAACTCGTCGACGGACCGGCACCAGGCCGCGCAGATGTCCAGGAACCGCGGGCCGGCGATGTCGTCCGCGGCGAACCGGTCGTCGTCGATCACCCGCACGAGGCGGTCGACGCCGGCGGCGCGCAACAACGGTTCGGCGAAGGGATCGCTCAGCAGGCCCTTGTTGGTGGCGACGGCCCGGGCGGCCGCGCCGAATGCCGCGGTCACCGCAATGCCCACCGTCGCCGCCATGGGTCAGGCGCCGGACCGGCGCCGCAGGGCCAGCCCGGCGATCGCTCGCCAGCCGAGCAGCAACAACGCGGTGACCGAGGCCGCCACCACCACGAAACTGGCCGCCACACCCGCGGAAGTGGCCTTGCGCAACGCCATGCCGACCACGACGGTGCACAGCCAGACCACCACCCCGGTCGGCACCACCGCCGTGGGGCGCTGCCAGGCGCGGGATGCCAGCCACCCGACGACGGTGCCGGTGAGAAACGGCCAGGCGGTGGTGGCGACGCCGGTGATGTTGAGTCCTTCGTCGTGACTGCGGCGGCCGACGGCGCAGAAGACCACCACACCGATGACGTCCAGGCCCAGCCACACCAGCCGTCGCATGTCGCGAGACTACCGGGGCGGGCGCCGTCCTTGACCCCGCCACCGCGGTGAACCTAACTTCGTCGGCAATGAACGTGCATTCACCGGGGCGCCTCGCGCTCGTGACCGGCGCCGGTTCGGGCATCGGCAGGGCGATAGCGCTGGCGTTCGCCGCACAGGGCGACCGGGTGATCGCCGCCGACCTGGACGAGGCCGCCGCGGCGGCCACCGCCGAGCAGCACCGCGACCTGGTCACCGCGCTGCCGGTCGATGTCGCCGACCCGGCCCGGGTCGACGCCCTGCGCGACGCCACCCACGCCGAAGCCGGCGTCCCCGACATCGTGGTCAACGCCGCCGGCTGGGACCGCACCGACCAATTCCTCAACGCCACACCGGAATTCGCGGCCAAGGTGGTCGCGATCAACTACCTCGGGCCGGTGCACGTCTGCGCCGCGTTCCTGCCGGGGATGATCGACACCCACGGCGGAGGCCGCGTGGTCAACGTCGCCAGCGACGCGGGCCGCGTCGGCAGCGCCGGGGAATCCATCTACGCGGGCGCCAAGGGCGGGGTGATCGCGCTGACCAAATCGCTGGCCCGGGAGATGGCCGGCCACCGGATCACGGTGAACTGCGTGTGCCCGGGCCCGACGGACACGCCGCTGTTCCACGCCCAGCCCGAGAAGCTGAAAGAGGCGCTGGTCAAAGCCATCCCGTTTCGCCGGCTGGCCCGGCCCGAGGAGGTCGCCGCACCCGTGCTGTTCTTCGCCTCGCCCGCCGCGTCGTTCATCACCGGACAGGTGATCAGCGTCAGCGGCGGCCTGACGATGGCGGGTTAGTGGCAGGCTGAGACCCATGAGCACCCACAAACCTCCCGCCTTCGACCGGTACGACCCGCTGGGCCTGGACGCCTCGTTGTCCGACGACGAGCTCGCGCTGCGCGACACCGTACGGAGGTTCTGCGCCGAGCACGTCGCCCCGCACATCGCGGAGTGGTTCGAGATCGGCGACCTGCCGGTCCGCGAGCTCGCCAAGGGATTCGGCCAGCTCGGACTGCTGGGCATGCACCTGGAGGGCTACGGCTGCGGCGGGGCCTCGGCGGTGCACTACGGCCTGGCCTGCGTGGAGCTGGAGGCCGCCGACTCCGGCCTGCGGTCGATGGTCTCGGTGCAGGGATCACTGGCGATGTTCGCGATCTGGAATTTCGGGTCCGAAGAGCAGAAGCGGCAGTGGCTGCCCGCGATGGCGTCGGGTGAACTGCTGGGGTGCTTCGGGCTCACCGAACCCGACGTGGGGTCCGATCCGGCCGCGATGAAGACCCGCGCGCGGCGCGACGGTTCCGACTGGGTGCTGGACGGCCGCAAGCTGTGGATCACCAACGGCTCGGTCGCCGACGTCGCGGTCGTGTGGGCCACCACCGACGACGGGGTCCGCGGTTTCATCGTCCCCACCAAGACGCCGGGCTTCTCCGCCAACACCATTCACCACAAGCTGTCGCTACGGGCCTCGATCACCAGCGAGTTGGTGCTCGACGGCGTGCGCCTGCCCGCCGACGCGATGCTGCCGGAGGCCAAAGGCCTGCGGGGACCGCTGTCGTGTTTGTCCGAGGCGCGCTACGGGATCATCTGGGGTTCGATGGGCGCGGCGCGGTCGGCCTGGCAGGCCGCCCTCGACTACGCCATGCAGCGCACGCAATTCGGGCGCCCGATCGCCGGATTCCAGCTGACCCAGGCCAAGCTGGTCGACATGGCGGTGGAACTGCACAAGGGTCAACTGCTCTCGCTGCACCTCGGCCGCCTCAAGGACAGCGTCGGGCTGCGCCCCGAGCAGGTGAGCTTCGGCAAGCTGAACAACACCCGCGAGGCGATCAAGATCTGCCGGACCGCACGAACGATCCTGGGCGGCAACGGGATATCGCTCGAGTATCCGGTGATCCGGCACATGGTCAACCTGGAGTCGGTGCTCACCTACGAGGGCACGCCCGAGATGCACCAGCTGGTCCTCGGCCAGGCCTTCACCGGCAGCGACGCCTTCCGGTAAGAGCGGGAAGGACATGGCCCTCGATTACGGCGAGCTTCCGCTACAGGAGGCCGTCCGCGCGGCCCGGACCACCGCGCGCCGACGCCAGCTGCTCGACGCCGCGGTCAAGGCGATGGAAACGCACGGCTTCCACCAGACGTCCATGCAGGACCTGGCCGCCGAGGCCAAGGTCAGCGTCGGCCTCATCTACACCTACTTCGGTGGCAAGGAAGAGCTGCTGCTCGCCCACGGCTGGGCGCTCAAGCACTGGCATTTCGGGCCGGTCCACACCTGCGAGCAGTACATCCGGCTGCAGACCCGCCACGTGCTCGACGCCCTGGTGTGCGAGAACCGTCGCGCCGACTACGCGCACGTGCTGGAATGGAAGGCATGACAGGCACCGCGCTCCGCAGCCTGGTCGCGACGCTGGCGCTGGCCCTGGGTGCCGCGGCTGCCGGCGTCCCGCCGGCCGGCGCCGACCCCACCGCCGGGCTGCCCCCGATGACGTCGACCGGCGGCGGGCCGATCATCGGCGGCGGCAGCAACGCCGGCATCGCGGCGCAGCTGTTCAGCTTCGGCACCCCCAACGTGCAAGAGGTCGACGGCTCGGACGCCGCCCAATTCATCACGGCCGCCGCAGGTAGCGCCAATCAGCAACTGGCCGCGCCCTTCTCGCTCATGCGCCGGGCGCTGGCCTGCCAGACCAACAATGCCGGGTTCGGGGCGCGCGCCTATCGGCGCAGCGACGGGCAATGGGGAGGCGCGATGGTGGTCGCCGCCAAGAGCGCGACACCCAACGTCGACGGGCTGGTGGGCTGCGCCAAGACGAACTGGCGCCGGGCCACGGCCGGCGCCCAGAGTTCGGCCTGCAACAGCGGTTGGAGCACCCCCAACACCTACGAGAGCCGCCGCGGCGAGACCTACTACGTCCTGCTGGCCGGCACCGCCGACGACTTCTGCACCGCCGTCAACGGCAAGTTCAAGGACAACTCCAACGGGTGGCCGTTCTAGCGGACGGGTGCGAAAGATGCTGCGCGCGTGACGAATTGGCCGTAGATCCACGCTGCCGCCGTCCCGTGCCGCGAAGGGCGGGCTCACCATCGGCGAATCTCGCCGACGGTCGCAATCGATCCCCATGGCACTCGCGCCGAACAGTCGGCGCGCGCATTTTTCGAAATCCGTTCGCGGACCTGCCATCACAACGTACACTTCCGCCATCGGGCAATCAGTAACCAGCGAATTGTCCTCCAGGAACGGGGTGGTGTTGTGTCACGATTGACCGGAAAAATCCTTCTCGCAGCGATGCTCGGCTTCACCGTCTGCGCGGCTTCGGGTTGTACGACGCCGATAACGATTGATTGCGGTCCGTCCTTGACCTGCCAATAGCGGCAAGGTGACGAATTGGGTCGCGCTTCATTCGCGCGGCCCAATTCGTTTGCCCGCAGTTCGTGCCGGATTGTCCAGTGGCACAGCCGGTTCTGTGGGCTCTCTCGCCGGTTCGGGCCGCGCCGTGTCATTCGCCCGGTCGAAGTCGTACGGTGGACGTACATTCTGCGTCCAGAACGACACGGCCAATAAGGGGTGAGCATGTCTCGTCATCGCGTCGTCATCATCGGAAGCGGGTTCGGTGGCCTGAACGCCGCGAAGGCGCTCAAACGCGCCGACGTCGACGTCACCCTGGTCTCGAAGACCACGACTCACCTCTTCCAGCCCTTGTTGTACCAGGTCGCCACCGGCATCCTGTCCGAAGGCGACATCGCCCCGACCACCCGCCTGATCCTGCGGCGGCAGAAGAACGTCCGGGTGCTGTGGGGCGAGGTCAGCGGGATCGACCTGACCGCCAAGACCGTCACGTCACACCTGATGGGCATGCAGACGGTCACGCCGTTCGACAGCCTGATCGTGGCCGCCGGCGCCCAGCAGTCCTACTTCGGCAACGACGAGTACGCCGCCTTCGCGCCCGGCATGAAGAGCATCGACGACGCCCTCGAGCTGCGGGCCCGCATCCTCGGTGCGTTCGAGGCCGCCGAGGTGGCCACCGACCCGGAGGAACGGCGGCGCCGGCTGACGTTCGTCGTCGTGGGCGCCGGGCCGACGGGTGTGGAGCTGGCCGGCGAGATCGTCCAGCTCGCCGAGCGCACCCTGGCCGGGGCGTTCCGGACCATCACGCCCAGCGAATGCCGGGTCATTCTGCTCGACGCGGCGCCGGCGGTCTTGCCGCCGATGGGCGAGAACCTGGGCCTCAAGGCGCACCGTCGGCTGGAGAAGATGGGTGTCGAGATCCAGCTCAACGCGATGGTGACCGCGGTGGACTACATGGGCATCACGGTCAAGGAGAAGGACGGCACCGAGCGGCGCATCGAGTGCGCGTGCAAGGTGTGGGCGGCCGGCGTGCAGGCCAGCGGTCTGGGCAAGATGGTCGCCGAGCAGTCCTACGGCACCGAGACCGACCGGGCCGGACGCGTGATCGTCGAGCCCGACCTCAGCGTCAAGGGCCACCCCTACGTGTTCGTCGTCGGCGACCTGATGTCCGTGCCCGGCGTCCCGGGGATGGCCCAGGGCGCGATCCAAGGGGCGCACTACGTCACCACGCTGATCAAGCAGGCGGCGAAGGGCACCGACGATCCGGCCAACCGCAAGCCGTTCAAGTACTTCGACAAGGGCAGCATGGCCCTCATCTCGCGGTACAGCGCCGTCGCCAAGGTCGGCAAGCTGGAGTTCGGGGGCTTCATCGCCTGGTTGGCGTGGCTGCTGCTGCACCTGTTGTACCTGGTCGGGTTCCGCAACCGCCTAGCCGCCATGTTCTCCTGGGGCATCTCCTTTTTGGGGCGCACCCGCGGCCAGATGGCGATCACCAGCCAGATGATGTACGCCCGGCCGGTGGTGGACTGGGTGGAGCGACAGGCACAAGAGGGGACGCTGGCGGCGGCCGAACGCATCGAGGCGGCCGAGAAACAGGCCGGTTAGCTCTCGGACTAGGTCAATGCCTGGTCGATGTCGGCGATCAGGTCGTCGGTGCCCTCGAGCCCCACGGAGATCCGGACCACGTTGTCCCCGAGGCCGATCGCGGCGCGGCCCTCCGGGCCCATCGCGCGGTGGGTGGTGGTGGCGGGATGTGTGACAAGGGATTTGGCGTCGCCCAGATTGTTGGAGATGTCGATCAGCCGCAGCCTGTCCAGCACCTCGAAGGCCCGTTGTTTGGCGGCGCTTTCGGGACAGTCGAGCGCGAAGGTGATCACCGTCCCGCCGCCGGACATCTGGCGCTTGGCCAGGTCGTATTGCGGGTGCGACGGCAGGTACGGGTAGCGCACCCAGCTCACCGCCGGGTGGGTCTGCAGGAATTCCGCGATCCGGTGCGCCGAGGAATTGCTGTACTGGACCCGGATGGCCAGCGTCTCAAGGCCTTTCACCAACACCCAGGCGTTGAACGCGCTCAGCGCCGGTCCGGTGTGCCGCATCAGCTTCTGCACCGGGCCGTCGATGTACTCCTTGTCGCCGAGGATGGCGCCGCCGAGCACCCGGCCCTGGCCGTCGATGTGCTTGGTGCCCGAGTACACCACCACGTCGACGCCGAGCGGAATGCCCTGCTGCAACAGCGGCGTGGCGAAGACGTTGTCCAGCACCACCTTTGCCCCCGCGGCGTGCGCGAGCTCGACCACCGCGGCGATGTCCACCAGCGACTGCATCGGGTTGGACGGCGTCTCGAAGAACACGGCCTGGGTGGGGACGGACAGCGCCTCCTCCCACTGCGCCAGGTCGTCGCCGTCGACGAACACTGTTTCGACACCCCAGCGCGGCAGGATCTCGTTGCACACCACGAAGCACGACCCGAACAGGCTGCGCGAGGCGACCAACCGGTCCCCGGCCGCCAGCAGCGCGCCCAGCGAGGTGAACACCGCCGCCATGCCGCTCGCGGTGGCGAACGCCGCGGGCGCGCCCTCGATGAGGCGCAACCGCTCCTCGAACATCGACACGGTCGGATTCCCGTACCGCGAGTACACGAAGTGGTCCAGCTCGCCCGTGAACGAGCGCTCCGCGACGGCCGCCGAGGAATAGACGTAGCCGGACGTCAAGAACATCGCCTCGGCGGTCTCGTCGAACCCCGAGCGCAACAGCCCGCCGCGCACGCCGATGGTGGCCGGGCTGACGCCGTCGGGCAGCGCCTTGGGTGTGCGGACGGAGTCCCCCGGCGGGGAGCTCACAGCTGCTTCCAGGGCAATCCGATGGCGCGCCAGCCCGATTCCCCGCGCTGCCCCGCCGCGTTGACGTGGCCTTCGAACCCGTCCAGCACGTTGTAGGCCGGGGTGATGCCGGCCCGGGTAGCGGCCTCGGCCGCGCCGATCGACCGGTTGCCCGAGCGGCACAGGAAGACCACCGGCCGCTCGGCCTCGGCGTCAGGCACGCGATCGCGCAGCTCGTCGGTGAAGTTGGCGTTGAGCCTGCCGTCGGAGGTGTTCCACTCGATGAACACCACCTCGCGACCCAGGCTGGACAGGTCTGGCACGCCGACGAACCGCCACTCGGCGTCGGTGCGCACATCGACCAGCACCGCATCCGGATTGTCGTTGAGCAGCTGCCATGCCTGCTGGGGCGTGATGTCTCCGGCGTAGGAACCCGGGCGCTCTGTGCTCATGACCCCGAATCGTAACGAGGTCACCGCAGCGGGGGATAACTCAGTGCGCGGGGTCGCGCGCGGCCAGCCGGCTGGCGACCTCGCGGGCGCGGTCGCGCGCCGCCGCCACCTCGCGCGCCGTCGCCAGCGCCTGGAACCCCCGCCCGACGACGCGCAGGTCGCTCTCGGGCACGCTCAGCGCCCGCGCCAGCGCGTGGGCCGACGCGTCTGCCCGCTGCACCCGGTGCGCCGCGCCCGGCGAGATCATCATGGTGTCCACCGGCAGGCCCAGGATGGCGCGGGCCTGCAGCTCGAACGCCGACAGCCGCTGGCTGCGCACCGTCGCCCAGGCGCTGTCGGCGGGGCCGGGCGCAACGTCGGCGAAGTAGACCTCGTCGCCGTTGATCATCAGCTCGACGGCAAACACGCCGCGCCCGCCGAGCGCCTTGACGATCCGCGCCGCGATCGATCTGGCGGCATCCATCGCCGCCTCGCTCATCTTCTGCGGTTGCCACGACTCCAGCGCGTCGGCGTGGCCGCCGCGATGGCCGATGGGCGAGCAGAACTCGATCACCGGCCCGTGGGGCCCGTCGCTGCGGACCGCGAGCAGGGTGACGTAGAACTCGACCTCCACCACGGTTTCGGCCAGCACCCGGTGCTGGTCCGCCGGGCCTGAGGTCGCGCGCTGCCAGGCCGGCCCGATGTCGTCGGGTCCCGACGCCACCGATGGCGCCCCGCCCGCGGCCGCGTGCACCGGCTTGACCAGCAGCGGATAACCGGCGTGGGCGCCCACCGCCTCGAGTTCTGCGACGGAGCCGACGAACCAGAACGGCGCCGTGGGCAGCCCCAACTCGTCGGCGGCCAGCCGGCGCAGGCCCTCCCGGTCGCCGGTGAGCCGCACGGCGCGGGCGCCGGGCACCAACTGCGTATGCGCACCCTCGAGGGCCTCGAGCGCCTGCCCGGCGACCGCGTCGGTCGCGGTGACGACGACGTCGGGCCGCAGCCCCCGGACCGCGGCGGTCAGCTCGTTGGCATCGGCCATCGGGACGACCAGCGACTGATCGGCGACCCCGTGCGCGGGCGCGCCCGCGTGCCCGTCGACGGCGATCACCCGAGCGCCGAGGCGCCGCAGGGCGATCGCCAGTTCGCGGCTGAGCTCCCCGGAACCCAGCAACACCACTCGCGGCCCGGCACCGGCCCCCTCGGCCGGTGCTTGCGGGGGCACGGCGAGCACCGTCGTCCTGTCGTCTTGTCCTTCGGTCGGGCCGTCAGTCACCGCTCAAGGATAGGTCGGTCGCGAGGGTGGCCGACCTGGTCGCGTTAGGGCTGACCCGGCAGCAGCCGCACCATCAGCCCGTTGGCCTCGGCCAGCACCGTGTCGTCGCGGTCGAGGAGTTCGGCACCCACGAACGCCTTGCGGCCCTCCGTGCTCGTGACGCGGCCGCGCACCACCAGCGGCGCGTCGATCGGGGTGACCTTGCGGTAGTCGACGTGCAGGAAGGCCGTCCGGCTGATCGGCCGCCCCGCGGCGTGCGACACCATCCCGAACATGTGGTCGAACAGCAGCGGCAGCACGCCGCCGTGCACGGCGTGGTTTCCGCCGACGTGGAACCGGCTGAAGTAACCGGCCATCTCGACCCCGTCCGGCGCGTAGCGCGTCAGCGTCCATGGCGGCAGCAGCAGGCTGCCCATGCCGGGCAGGTCGGGCGTCCGGCCGGCCGGCGCCTTGCCCTCGTCGGCCTCGAAGGGCGTGAGCAGCCGCACCAGGGCGGCGGCGCGGTCGGCCGCGTCGTCCCACACATCGTCACCGGGGTCGGCGGACACGGCGAGGTCCTGCAAAGTGCGCATGGCGGCGACGAAGCGGCCGAACCCGGCGCCCGGGCTGGCCGGACCGTATTCGGGAAAGCCGCCGTGGTGTTCGTATTCGGGGTCGAGTTGTTTGGGATCCGGCTCCGTCACGCGCGGGCCGCCAGGACGTCGCGGCGCACGATCGTCTGTTCCCGGCCCGGGCCGACGCCGATGCACGAAACATGCGCCCCCGCAAGCTCTTCCAGCCGCAGCACGTAGTCGCGCGCCTTGGCGGGCAGGTCGTCGAATTCGCGCGCCGCCGAGATGTCCTCCCACCAGCCCGGCAGCTCCTCGTAGATCGGTTCGGCACGCGCCAGTTCACTCTGGGTCATCGGCATGTCGTCCATACGCATGCCGTCCACCCGGTAGCCGACGCAGACCGGCACGGTTTCCAGGCTGGACAGCACGTCGAGCTTGGTCAGGAAGAAGTCGGTGATGCCGTTGACCCGGGTGGCATAGCGTGCGATGACGGCGTCGAACCAGCCGCAGCGGCGGCGCCGGCCGGTGGTGACGCCGAATTCGCCGCCGGTCTTCGACAGGTATTCGCCGTTCTCGTCGAACAGTTCGGTCGGGAACGGCCCGGAGCCCACCCGGGTGGTGTAGGCCTTGAGGATCCCGAGCACGGTGGTGATCCGCGTCGGCCCGATGCCGGACCCGACGGCCGCGCCGCCCGCGGTCGGATTCGACGACGTCACATAGGGATACGTGCCGTGGTCGACGTCGAGCAGCGTGCCCTGCGAGCCCTCGAGCAGCACGGTCTCGCCGGCCTCCAGCGCGGTGTTGAGCAGCAGCCGGGTGTCGCGGATGCGGTGGCGGAAGCCCTCGGCCTGTTGCAGCAGGGCCTCGACCACCTGGTGCGGGTCCAGCGCCTTGCGGTTGTAGATCTTGACCAGGATCTGGTTCTTCAGCTCCAGCGCGCCCTCGACCTTGTGCGTGAGCAGCTCGGGGTCGAGCACGTCGGCGACCCGGATGCCCTGGCGGGCGATCTTGTCCTGGTAGCACGGCCCGATGCCGCGGCCGGTGGTGCCGATCTTCTTGTTGCCCATGTAGCGCTCGGTGACCTTGTCGATGGCCACGTGGTAGGGCAACAGCAGATGGGCGTCGGCGGAGATGAGCAGCTTGGTGGTGTCCACGCCGCGGTCCTCGAGGCCCTTCAGCTCGTCGAGCAGGACCCCGGGGTCGACCACCACCCCGTTCCCGATGACGTTGGTGACGCCGGGGGTCAGCACCCCGGAGGGGATCAGGTGCAGGGCGAAGTTCTCGCCGTTGGGCAGGACGACGGTGTGACCGGCGTTGTTGCCCCCCTGGTAGCGCACCACCCACTGCACGCGACCGCCGAGCAGGTCGGTCGCCTTACCTTTGCCCTCGTCGCCCCATTGGGCGCCGATGAGGACGATTGCCGGCATGACTTGCTCCCGCCTGCTTACTGTGGTTCTACTGGCAACGCGCCGTATCTTGCAGCGCTGCAACGGTTTGCGGCATCACCCGGTGGCTCGAGCCGCCGCCTCGCACCAGCGTCCCGGTTGACCACTCCGGGACCGTGCGCGTAGCTGGAGGCATCTTCGCTTGCCGCGCTCACGTGGCGATCCTAAACGTCGGGTGGCGACGTACCCGCGCCAAGGGCCGTTTGATCGCCACACGTGTCCCCGACAGCCCCGGCTCACGGCGTCACGGACGGTTGAGCAGCGCATACACCGCCGGCGGTCGGCTCGTCCAACATCAGGCACAGGGGCTGCTTGGGGTCACGGCCGGTCCTCTTGGCCGCCCAGCCCGGCCACACCGGTTTCCCGTTCCAACTGACCAGCCTCCAGCCATCGTGCGGGTTGCCCCGGATCACGACGATGCCGGCGTTGGGCAGCGGGTCGAAGAGCAGCAGCAGCGGGTCGGGATTCTTGACGCTCATCATGGTCCCGACGCCGATCGCGAACTCGCTGGAGAACGCCACCTCGGTGATCGTGCCGCCCGCGGTCCGGACCGGGTTGGCCATGGCGTTGCCGTACATCGTTTGCAGGGAGTCGTTGAAGCGGCTCGCGTCGGTGACCGCGTTGCCGTACATCGTTTGCAGCGCGCCGTTGAACCGGTTGTGGAATTCGAAGCCGTTGGTGTCGGTGGAGCCGGGAGCCAGCATCGGCACGATGCGCAGCCCCAGCAGCCACGCCACCGGACCCAGTAGGTAGACCAACCCCGCCAGGCTGAACTGCGGTCGGCCATTGAAAATGCCGGCGTCGATCTCGTTGAGGCCGGGCAGTGCCTGAACATTCATCCCCAGCGTGGCGGCCAACGGCGCCGCCGTCTGCTGCGTCCTGATCAACTGTGACGCGAAGATCCCGGCGAACGGGCCCTGCGCGGCCAGCGCATTGCCGACGTTCTGCGCCTGTTCCTGGCCGAGTGCGGTGAGTAACGTTCCGGGCACCGCCGTGTCGATCACGCGCGCCGCATTGGCCTCCGACTGGCCATGCCGCACCAAGTCGATCACGATCGATTCGTCGGCCGAGGCCTTCGCCGGCCCGACGCACAACAGGACGGCCGAAAGCGCCAGGGCGCCGGCACGGCGGAGTTGCTTCGTCAGCAAGGGACGCGCGCCGGGCCGGTACCAGACAGCGGCGGCGCGGTTCGCGCGATTGAGAAGAGGGCGGTGAGGCGGCGAATGGCAGTACTCCGTTCTCTTGGCCACCCATTCGTTGACCCCGTGGCAGGAGTAAAGTATCCGGTTGCTACCAGGCGGTGGCGCAACAACTTTCGCAGTCCGAAACGATGTTGTGACTGTGTCGTTATGACGAGATCTTCCTGCGCCCAAATGGTCTGGCTGTCTAGCGAACGAGAAGGTTTGAACGACAAGGGTATCGACTGGTGAAGCAGGAAGATCGCGCCGTAGCGGTGCTGCTGTTCGGTGATCGACGCGCGCCCCGCTCGTTGACCGGTTCACCTGTCCACCGCGTCGCCGGTGCGGCCGACGTGGACGCCGCGATCGGGCCGCACCGACGGCTGGTGGTGATCGGCGCCGACGCCGACCTGGCAACCGTGCTGACCCGGCTGCTGCGCGTCGGCCGGCTCGACGTCGAGGTGGCCTACGTGCCGCGGCGCCGCACCCGCGCGACCCGGGTCTACCGCCTGCCCGCCGGGTGGCGCGCGGCGCGTCGCGCCCGGCGGGGAGCCCCTCGGCGGGCGACCCTGCTCCGCGACGAAACCGGGTCGGTGGTCGTCGGGCGGGCCGGCTGGGCGCCGCCCGAGGGCGAGCCGTTCATCCACGGCGAGGCGGTCGTCGACGACGCCGTGTTGTTCGACGGCGACGTCCGCGCCGTCGACATCGAGCCGACGCTGGCGGTGCCGGGTCTGCGCGCCCGGGTCGCGACGGGCCGGCGGCGCTGGGTCGCGGGCCGCGCGGCCCAGCTGGGCAGCACCGGGGCCACCGTGGTGCGCGACGGCGTGCGCGCGCGGCGCGCGGCGCGCCGGTCGACGTTCTACCGCAACGTCGAAGGCTGGCTGGCGGTCCGATAGTTTCGACCGGTGAACCAGCCCGCCCGGCGCGAATCGGTGCGCCCCAGCCCCATCTTCCTGGCCCTGCTGGCCTTGACGGCGGCCGGCGGCGCGCTGGCGTGGCTGGCCGGCAGCACCGTGCGGCCCCTGGCGTACTTCGGGGTGTTCACGTTCGTCATCGCCGGCTGGCTGGTGTCGCTGTGCCTGCACGAATTCGGCCACGCCGTGACCGCCTGGCGATTCGGCGACCATGACGCCGCGGTGCGCGGGTACCTGACGCTGGATCCGCGCCGGTACAGCCATCCCGCGCTGTCGCTCCTGCTGCCGATGGTGGTCATCGCGCTGGGCGGGATCGGCCTGCCCGGCGCCGCGGTGTACGTGCGGACCTGGTTCATGACGCCGAACCGCCGCACCATGGTCAGCCTGGCGGGCCCGGCGGCCAACCTGGTGCTGGCGGTGCTGCTGCTGGCGCTGACGCGGCTGTTCTACGACCCGTTCCACCAGGTGCTGTGGGCCGGGGTGGCGTTCCTGGGGTTCCTGCAGCTGACGGCGCTGGTGCTGAACCTGCTGCCCATCCCAGGCCTGGACGGGTACGACGCCCTGGAGCCGCACCTGAGCCCCCAGACGCAGCGTGCGGTGGCGCCGGCCAAACAGTGGGGCTTTGTCATCGTGCTGTTCCTGCTCTTGCCGGCCAGCCACTGGTTCTTCCAGCTGGTGCTCTGGCTCTTCGAATTCTCCGGCGTGCAGCCCTGGCTGGTGTCCGCCGGCAACCTGCTGACCCGCTTCTGGAGCCGCTGGATCTGACCCTTGCCATATATGCGTGAGTCCGCATATATTGCACGGCATGGGCGCCGGTCACAATCACAGTCCCGCCGAGACCGACGGGTCCCGGCTCATTCCCCGCATGATCATCGCCGCCGCGATACTGGCGGCGTTTTTCGTGGTGGAGCTGACCACCTCGTTGCTGATCAACTCCATCGCACTGCTGGCCGACGCCGGCCACATGCTGACCGACGTCGTTGCCGTCTTCATGGGCCTGGCCGCCGTGACGCTGGCTCGCCGCGGCAGCTCGTCGCCGTCGCGGACCTACGGCTGGCACCGGGCCGAGGTGTTCACTGCGGTCGCCAACGCCGGGCTGCTGATGGGGGTGGCCCTGTTCATCCTTTGGGAGGCGATCCAGCGGCTCAGGGAGACCCCGTCGATCCCCGGCGTGCCGATGATCGTGGTCGCGCTGGCCGGGCTGCTGGCCAACCTGGTGGTCGCGTTGCTCCTGCGGTCCCACTCGGGGCAGAGCCTCGCGGTCAAGGGCGCCTACATGGAGGTGGTGGCCGACAGCGTCGGCAGCCTGGGCGTGCTGATCGCCGGTGTGGTCACCGTGACGACGCGCTGGCCCTACGCCGACGTAGTGGTCGCCGTGCTAGTCGCGCTGTGGGTGCTGCCGCGGGCGATCTCGCTGGCCCGCGACGCGTTGCGCATCCTCTCCGAATCGTCACCGACCCACATCGACGTCGAGGAGCTGCGCTCGGCGCTGGGC
>NZ_LZJG01000228.1:0-21085 GCF_001667785.1 Mycobacterium sp. E3247
TTGTTCGATGCCGCGGGCCGAAGCGGTGGCGCCAACATCGGCGACCTGTTCGGCGGCCTGTTCGGGCGGGGCGCCGGCGCGCGTCCCAGCCGGCCGCGGCGCGGCAACGACCTGGAGACCGAGACACAGCTCGATTTCGTCGAGGCCGCCAAGGGCGTGGCGATGCCGTTGCGGCTGACCAGCCCGGCGCCGTGCACCAACTGCCATGGCAGCGGGGCACGGCCGGGCACCAGCCCGAAGGTGTGCCCCACCTGCAACGGATCCGGCGTGATCAGCCGCAACCAGGGGGCGTTCGGGTTCTCCGAGCCGTGCACCGACTGCCGGGGCAGCGGCTCGATCATCGAGCACCCCTGTGAGGAGTGCAAGGGCACCGGGGTGACCACCCGCACCCGCACCATCAACGTGCGGATCCCGCCCGGTGTCGAGGACGGGCAGCGCATCCGGTTGCCCGGACAGGGCGAGGCGGGCCTGCGCGGCGCGCCGTCGGGTGACCTGTACGTCACCGTGCACGTGCGGCCGGACAAGGTGTTCGGCCGCGACGGCGACGACCTCACCGTGACCGTTCCGGTCAGCTTCGCCGAACTGGCCTTGGGCTCAACGATTTCGGTGCCCACGCTGGACGGCAAGGTGGGCGTCCGGGTGCCCAAGGGCACCTCCGACGGCCGCATCCTGCGGGTGCGCGGCCGGGGCGTCCCGAAGCGCAGCGGCGGCAACGGGGACTTGCTGGTCACCGTCAAGGTCGCCGTGCCACCGAACGTGGAGGGCGCCGCGGCCGAGGGGCTGGAGGCGTACGCGGCCGCGGAGCGGGCCAGCGGGTTCGATCCCCGAGCGGGATGGGCGGGCAATCGCTGATGGCCAAGAATTCACGGGAGGAGTCCCGGACGTTCCTGATCTCGGTGGCCGCCGAGCTGGCCGGCATGCACGCCCAGACCCTGCGCACCTACGATCGCCTCGGCCTGGTCAGCCCGCGCCGCACTTCCGGTGGGGGACGGCGTTATTCGGAGCACGACGTCGACCTGTTGCGCGAGGTGCAGCGGCTGTCGCAGGACGAGGGCGTCAACCTGGCCGGCATCAAACGCATCATCGAGCTGACCAACCAGGTCGAGGCGTTGCAGGCCCGCGTGCAGGAGCTCAACGAGGAGCTGGCGCAGGTGCGCGCCGGCCAGCGCCGCGACCTGGCGGTGGTGCCCAAGAGCACCGCCGTGGTGGTGTGGCAGCCGCGCAGAACGCGCGGCTGATCAGACCCGGATCGAAAACTGTGTGACCGCAGGCTCGCCCGGCCGCGCGCGGTGGTAGCCGCCGCGGCGCAGGGCGTCCGTCGGTGCGGTCATCGGCTCGAAGCAGACGACGTCCTCGGCGGTGGGCGCGAAGATCTGCGTCGCCGGATACCCCCGCTCGAAGCGCACCTCCAGCCGCCGGCCGCCACCCGAGACCGCGAACACCGCGCCGTCGGGCACCTCGTCGTAGGCATCGTCGAAAGCCTTGTCCCCCAACGGCTCCGACAGCGCCGCCTGGGCTTCGAATTCGCCGGTGGGCAGCCCGAGGTCGTCCAGCCGCAGGCGCCGCAGGGGCGGTGTCTCGATCACCCACTCCGGGCGGGCCACGTCCGGCAGGCGCAGGTAGGGATGGAACCCGAAGCACAGCGGGACCGGGTGGGCACCGGTGGCGGTCACCGTGGCGCGCACCGTCAACGTCCGCTCGGCCAGCCGCACGGACACCGTCAGCACATGCGGGTACGGGAAGCTGGCGAGCAGTCGGGGATCGGCGCCGAAATCCAGCTCGGCGATCAACTCGCCGGCCGTCTCGGCGATCACCCGCCAGCCCGGATGGCCGGCCAGCACACCGTGGATCGGCAATCCGTTGGGGTCGGCGCGGACCCCGTTCTCGCCCGGCGTCAGCGTCGCCGTCACGCCTTCGGCGGTATAGGTGTTCGCGCCCAACCGGTTCGCCCAGGGATACAGGATCGGGATGCCCATCGTCTTGCCCGCCGTCACGTAGGCGTCCAGCCCGCGCCGCTGCCCCAGCAGCTCCACGCCGGCATCGCTGAGCGAGGTGCCGATCATGCCCGCCTCGGGCACGAACTCCGCGGCCACCGACGAGGCCGGGTCGCGCAGGGTGACGACGCGCATGCTTCCTCCACTCACCTTGATAGCGGGTCGTGCTGAATGTTTTCCGGCGGAGCGCCTTTGGCGATCAGCGCGGCCTTGGTGGCCCGCACCATCGGCGGCCCGCCGCAGATCAGGATCTGCCGGTCGCCCCACCCACCGTATTTGGTCACCACATCGAGGAGCCGGCCGGTCTGGCGCACGTGCAGGCCACGCGGCGGCGTGACGTCGGGATAGTCGGCGGCCCAGGCCGGGTCGGCGCCGTACTCCGAGACCGGCGAGACCGAGAGCCACGGATTGTGCGAGGCCACCTGCCACAGGGTCGGCAGGTCGTAGAGCTCGCATTGATAGCGCGCCCCGAAGAACAGGTGCACCCTGGGGTTCACCGCGTATCGGCTGAGGTCCATGATCAGCGTCCGCAGCGGCGCCAGCCCGGTGCTCCCGGCGACCATCAGGACGTCGCCGCCCTCCCGGTCGACCCGCAGGCCGCCGTGCGGGCTGGACAGCCGCCACCGGTCGCCGGGCCGCGTCTCGCCGACGATGGCGGTGCTGACCAGGCCGCCGGGGACCACGCGGACATGGAACTCGATGCCGCCGCCCGGGTCCGCCGGGATGGCGGGGGACAGGTAGCGCCAGCGGCGCGGGCATTGCGGGACTTGAACATTCACGTACTGGCCCGGGTGGTAGTCCATCGGCCGGTCAAGCTGCAGCCGGATCACCGCGAGGTCGCGGGACACCCGCATGTGCTCGATCACCGTGCCGTCCCACCACGCGGGCCCCTCGTCCGCGTCCGCCGCGCCGCTCATCACGCCGGTGATGAGGTTGAGCGACTGGCGGGCCGCGTCGTCGACGGCGTCGGTCCAGGCGCCGCCGAGCTGGGTCCGCAACGTCGACAGCAACGCGCGGCGCAACGTGTCGTAATGCTCCGGTAGCACACCGTATTTGCGGTGGTCGCGGCCGAGCTGGGCGAGGAAGGCCACCGGTTCCTGGGCGCGCTGGGCGACGAGCTCGCCGTATACCCAGTGCATGGCGTGCGCGAAAGCGGCCCGCTGTCCGCCCATTTCGGGCGGGAACAAGTCGCGCACCGAGGCGTCGAGGCCGAACCAGCGGGTGTAGAACCGGCCCACGAGCTCGTTGCCGGGCCCGGAGTCCTCCTGCGCGAAGGCGTCGCGCAGCACCCGCAACGCATCGGTGTCCTCGAGCCCCACGCGGCCCGATTCTAGGCGCGCCGCGCGCCGGCGATCCCGGCCTCAGCCCTGACCGACGGTGTTGGCCGTGCCGGCGTTGGCGATGGTCGGTGAGCCCCAGTGATACGTGACCGAGTTGCCGGTTCCCGACGCGCTCACCGCGTCCGTGCTGTCCACCGCGACGCGGTTGCCGTGGCCGGAGACGCTCAGGCTGGTGCAGTGGCCGGTGACGGTGACGGTGTTGGTCTGGCCGCTGACCGACAGGTAGCCGCCGTGGCAGCCGATGGTTTTCGTGGTGCCGGTGCCGTTGACCTGCAACGTGCCCGACTCCGGGACGGTCGCCGAAGGGCCGGCGCCGGCGAGATCGGTGTGGAATCCGGCGGCGGCCAGGCCCGCCAGTGCCAGCGCCGCGGCGGCGAGTGCGGGCCAGAAGGCGGCGCGGGGCCGGGGCTGACCCGTGGCGGGCCCGGCGTGGGTGGCGTTCTGGGGCTGTTGCGTCTGCGTCATCGCTTCGGGGGATACCCCGTGCGCCGCGGTCGCCAAAACTCGTTAGAGTTGAGCGGAACACACTCAACCTTGACGGCGTTGAAGAACGCGACAAGCATTTTCCCTACCTATGCGAACGGAGGCGTCGTGGACTCTTTCAACCCGACAACCAAGACGCAAGCGGCGCTGACCTCGGCGCTCCAGGCGGCCTCGGCCGCCGGTAACCCCGAGATCCGCCCGGCGCACCTGCTGATGGCCCTGCTGACGCAGGCCGACGGGATCGCGGGCCCGCTGCTGGAGGCTGTCGGCGTCCAGCCCGCGACCATTCGCGCCGAGGCGGAGCGCCTCGTCGAACGCCTGCCCCAGGCCAGCGGCGCCAGCTCGCAACCGCAGCTGTCGCGCGAGTCGCTGGCCGCCATCACCACCGCCCAGCAACTGGCCACCGAGATGGACGACGAGTACGTCTCGACCGAACACGTGATGGTCGGGCTGGCCACCGGCGACTCCGACGTCGCCAAGCTGCTGACCGGCCACGGCGCCTCGCCGCAGGCCCTGCGTGACGCGTTCGTCAAGGTGCGCGGCAGCGCCCGGGTCACCAGCCCCGAGCCGGAGGCCACCTACCAGGCGCTGGAGAAGTACTCCACCGACCTGACCGCCCGCGCCCGCGAAGGCAAGCTCGACCCGGTCATCGGGCGCGATAACGAGATCCGCCGCGTCGTGCAGGTTTTGAGCCGCCGCACCAAGAACAACCCGGTACTGATCGGTGAGCCCGGCGTCGGCAAGACCGCGATCGTCGAGGGCCTCGCCCAGCGCATCGTCGCCGGCGACGTGCCCGAGAGCCTCCGCGACAAGACCGTCATCAGCCTGGACATGGGCTCGATGGTCGCCGGCGCGAAGTACCGCGGCGAGTTCGAGGAGCGGCTCAAGGCCGTTCTCGACGACATCAAGAACTCCGCCGGCCAGATCATCACCTTCATCGACGAGCTGCACACGATCGTCGGCGCCGGCGCGACCGGCGAGGGCGCGATGGACGCCGGCAACATGATCAAGCCGATGCTGGCCCGCGGCGAGCTGCGGTTGGTTGGCGCCACCACGCTCGACGAGTACCGCAAGTACATCGAGAAGGACGCCGCGCTGGAGCGCCGGTTCCAGCAGGTGCTGGTCGGCGAGCCGTCGGTGGAGGACACCGTCGGCATCCTGCGCGGCCTGAAGGACCGCTACGAGGTGCACCACGGTGTGCGCATCACCGACTCGGCCCTGGTGGCCGCGGCGACGCTGTCCGACCGCTACATCACCGCCCGCTTCCTGCCGGACAAGGCCATCGACCTGGTCGACGAGGCCGCCAGCCGGCTGAAGATGGAGATCGACTCCCGGCCCGTCGAGATCGACGAGGTCGAGCGCCTGGTGCGCCGCCTCGAGATCGAGGAGATGGCGCTGGCCAAGGAGGAGGACGAGGCCTCCAAGGAACGGCTGGAGAAGCTGCGCTCCGAGCTGGCCGACCAGAAGGAGAAGCTGGCCGAGCTGACCACCCGCTGGCAGAACGAGAAGAGCGCGATCGACGTGGTCCGCGAGCTCAAGGAGCAGCTGGAGGCGTTGCGTGGGGAGTCCGAGCGCGCCGAGCGCGACGGCGACCTGGCCAAGGCCGCCGAGCTGCGCTACGGGCGCATCCCCGAGGTCGAGAAGAAGCTCGACGCCGCCCTGCCGCACGCCGAGGCCCGCGAGAACGTGATGCTCAAGGAGGAGGTCGGACCCGACGACATCGCCGACGTGGTGTCGGCGTGGACCGGCATCCCCGCCGGCCGAATGCTCGAGGGCGAGACCGCCAAGCTGCTGCGCATGGAGGACGAGCTCGGCAAGCGCGTCATCGGCCAGAAGAAGGCGGTGACCGCGGTCTCCGACGCGGTGCGTCGCAGCCGGGCCGGCGTCGCCGACCCCAACCGGCCGACCGGGTCGTTCATGTTCCTCGGGCCGACCGGTGTCGGTAAGACCGAGCTGGCCAAGGCGCTGGCGGAGTTCCTGTTCGACGACGAGCGCGCGATGGTCCGCATCGACATGAGCGAGTACGGCGAGAAGCACTCCGTCGCCCGGCTCGTCGGCGCCCCGCCCGGCTACATCGGCTACGACCAGGGCGGCCAGCTGACCGAGGCGGTGCGGCGGCGGCCGTACACGGTGATCCTGTTCGACGAGATCGAAAAGGCGCACCCGGACGTGTTCGACGTGCTGCTGCAGGTTCTCGACGAGGGGCGTTTGACGGACGGTCAGGGCCGCACGGTCGACTTCCGCAACACCATCCTGATCCTCACGTCCAACCTTGGGTCGGGCGGCAGCGAGGAGCAGGTGATGGCCGCGGTGCGCTCGGCGTTCAAGCCGGAGTTCATCAACCGGCTCGACGACGTCATCATCTTCCACGGCCTCGAGCCCGGCGAGCTGGTGTCGATCGTCGACATCCAGCTGGCCCAGCTGCAGAAGCGGCTGGCGCAGCGCCGCCTCACGCTGGAGGTGTCGCTGCCGGCCAAGCAGTGGCTGGCGCAGCGCGGGTTCGACCCGGTCTACGGCGCGCGGCCGTTGCGCCGGCTGGTGCAGCAGGCCATCGGTGACCAGCTGGCCAAGCAGCTGCTGGCCGGCGACGTGCACGACGGGGACACCGTTCCGGTCAACGTCAGCCCGGACGGCGACTCGCTGATCCTGGGCTGAGCCCGGGCTGCGGGTCCCGAGTGTGAATTCCTGGGCTTTGAGGGTGCGCCCAGGGCGGGAAATTCGCGAAAGCGCCGCCCTGGGCTCACGCTCGAAGCCGTCAGCGCAAACGGCTGGCGAACGAGGGCGTTAGTTCCGTCTCGTAATTGGGTTGTGACCAGCCGGACTTCTTTATTCCGGAGCAATTACGGATACCCTGTGTGGGATGGTCCCCCTTTGGTTCACGCTGTCCGCGCTGTGTTTCGTCGGCGCGGGCGTGTTGCTGTACGTCGACCTCGATCGGCGTCGCGGCCGCAGCAGGCGCCGCAAATCATGGGCGCGGTCGCACGGCTTCGACTACGAGCGTGAATCCGCCGACATCCTCAAGCGCTGGAAGCGCGGGGTGATCTCGACGGTCGGCGACATCGCCGCCGAGAACGTCGTGCTGGGCCAGATCCGTGGCGAGGCGGTCTACATCTTCGACCTCGAGGAGGTCGCCACCGTCATCGCGCTGCACCGCAAGGTGGGCACCAACGTCGTGGTGGACCTGCGGCTCAAGGGGCTCAAAGAGCCACGGGAGAGCGACATCTGGCTGCTGGGCGCGATCGGCCCGCGGATGGTGTACTCGACCAACCTGGACGCGGCCCGGCGGGCCTGCGACCGCCGCATGGTCACCTTCGCGCACACCGCACCGGACTGCGCCGAGATCATGTGGAACGAGCAGAACTGGACGCTGGTCGCCATGCCCATCACCAGCACCCGCACCGAGTGGGACGAGGGGCTGCGCACCGTGCGGCAGTTCAACGATCTGCTGCGGGTGCTGCCGCCGCTGCCGGAGGAGACCCAGCAGGAGGCGGGCGCGCCCGCCGGGCTGCGCAGCGCGTCGCCCAGCCGGCCGCTGGCGCCCGCCGGCCGCGCGGAGCTGCCGCCCCGGCGTGCGCAGCAGGACGTCGGCGGGCTGCTGGGCTCGGACGTTCAGGCGCCTCGCCGGCCGGCCGAGCCGATCCGCCGGGAGCAGCGCGGCCCGGACGCCGTTCGCCGCCCGCCGCCGGCCGGCCGCAACGGCCACCAGGCCACCAACTATCAGCACTGACGGCCCGCCGGGCGCGGGCAGGGCGGCGCGGCCGCCGTCATTAGGATGTCGCTCATGCCTCGTCCCGTAGCCCTGATCACCGGGCCGACGTCCGGGATCGGCGCGGGCTACGCGCGCCGTTTCGCCCGCGACGGCTACGACCTGGTCCTGGTCGCCCGCGACGTCGACCGACTGACGCAACTGGCAGGTGAACTCGAAGGCCGGGGTGGCGCCGTCGAGGTGCTGCCCGCCGACCTGGCCGATCCCGCCGGCCGCGACAAAGTCTGCGAACGCCTGGCGCGGGGAGTCCGCGTGCTGGTGAACAACGCCGGGTTCGGCACCTCCGGCGACTTCTGGGCGACCGACCCCGCGGTGCTGCAGTCACAGCTCGACGTCAACGTCACGGCGGTGATGCACCTGACCCGGGCGGCCCTGCCGGCCATGCTCGACACCGGTGCCGGCACCGTCGTCAACATCGCCAGCGTCGCGGGCCTGGTGCCGGGGCGCGGCTCGACCTATTCGGCGTCCAAGGCGTGGGTGATCTCCTTCAGCGAGGGCCTGTCCGTCGGCCTGCAGGGCACCGGCGTGGGCGTACACGCCGTGTGTCCGGGCTACGTGCACACCGAATTTCACGCCCGGGCCGGGATCGACATGGCGAAGTCGCCCTCGTTCATGTGGCTCGAGGTGGACGACGTGGTCGACCAGAGCCTGGCCGACATCGCCCGCGGCAAGGTGATCAGCATCCCGGGCCTGCAGTACAAGGCGATCATCGCCGCCGAACGGATGATTCCGCGGACCCTGATGCGGGCCGTGACCAAGCGGATCGGCGGTGGCCGTGGCCGGACCTGAATCCCCGCGCGGCGACGATGCCGGCCGCGCAGCGGCGGGAGGAGAAGCCGCGCACACCGACTCCCGCGAGGAGCTGGCCGAGCTGGTGCGCCGGCTGTCGGTGGTGCACGGCCGGGTGACGCTGTCGTCGGGCAAGGAGGCCGACTACTACGTCGACCTGCGCCGCGCGACCCTGCACCACCGGGCCTCGGCCCTGATCGGTGCGCTGATGCGCGACCTCACCAGCGACTGGGACTACGACGTGGTCGGCGGCCTGACCCTGGGCGCCGACCCGGTGGCCACCGCCGTCATGCATGCGCCGGGACGCCCGATCGACGCGTTCGTGGTCCGTAAGTCCGCGAAAACCCATGGGCTGCAACGCCTTATCGAGGGATCCGAGGTCGCCGGCAAGCGCGTGCTGGTGGTCGAGGACACCAGCACCACCGGCGCGTCGGCACTGACGGCGGTGCGCGCGGTCCAGGAGGCCGGCGGGCAGGTGGTCGGCGTGGCCACCGTCGTGGACCGTTCCACCGGCGCCGCCGAGGCCATCGAGGCCGAGGGCCTGCCGTACCGCAGCGTGCTGGGCCTCGCCGATCTGGGGCTGGGCTAATTGCCCTGCCGTACACGCCTTCTCGCGGTAGCGGCCTGCGTGCTGGCCTGTCTGACGGGCTGCTCGGGTTCCAGTCATCCGGTGCGCCCCTACGGCGCCCAGGGGGCGCGGCTCGGGGAATCGCTGTCGCTGCTGGGCTGGAACATGGCGGTGTCGAACCTGCGCTGGGACGACGACTACGTGCTCGTCGACGTCGACGCCTCCGCGGTGGACCCACGCGCGCCGCACGCCAAGCCCGAGGACATCCGGTTCGGGCTCTACGGCGCGCTGTCGCACCCGATGGAGTCCAACGGGCTGGGCAGTTGCGGCCGCCCGACGGGCAAGGCCCCCGACGTCCACTCGCCGTTCGCGGCTTCCGGCGACCGGCTCGCCGGGACGGTTTGCCTTGGGCCGCTGAAGGATCGCAGCCAGGTCCGCGGCGTGTACGTCTATTCGCCGCGTGACCGGATCCCCAACAGCTCGGCGGCCTACCCGGCCGCGTTCCCGGTGGGGTTGATGCCCACCAACGCCAACGACACCGGCCTGTCGGTGAAGACGGTCAGCCTGTCGGCTTGGCGCGCCGATGGTGCCCCGATGACCAAGGCGCAGCTCGGCGACCCCGCGGCGTTCAACGGCAACGGCTACATGCTGCTGGGCCTGGAGGCCGACGGCCTCGCGGCCCGGTATCGCGACGAATCGGCCCACCGCGGCGGCCCGCTGATGCTGCTCGCCTCCCCGACGCTGCCCGGCGCCGGCCTGAACCCGGCCTGCTCGGCGTACGGGTCGTCGGTGCTGGTCCTGCCCGACGCCTCGCTGGACGCCGTGCATGTCAGCGCCTCGCTGTGCACCCAGGGCGAGATCAACGAGGCGCTGCTCTACGCGACCGTCGCGGTCGATGGCACCCACGCCGGGGTGTGGACGCCGCGGTGAGCGAACCGGGGCCTGGGCCGACCGAATGGGCCGCACCCGCCGCCGGGGTGGGGCCGTGGCCGGGCGAGCCGCCCGACGACGCGCGCTATGACCCGGTCCTGTTGCGCGAGGGCGACACCCGCAACGTCGTCGACGCCTACCGGTATTGGACGCGCGAGGCCATCATCGCCGACATCGACCGGCGCCGGCACCCGCTGCACGTCGCGATCGAGAACTTCGGGCACGACGCCAACATCGGTTCGGTGGTGCGCACCGCCAACGCCTTCGCGGTGCACACCGTGCACATCGTCGGCCGGCGGCGCTGGAATCGCCGCGGCGCCATGGTGACCGACCGCTATCAGCGGCTGTGCCACCACGACAGCACCGCCGACCTGATGGGCTTCGCGGCCGGTGCCGGGCTGACGGTGGTCGCGGTGGACAACGTCCCGGGGGCGGCGCGGCTCGAGGAGACGGCGCTGCCGCGGGAGTGCCTGCTGGTGTTCGGGCAGGAGGGTCCTGGCATCACCGACGACATCCGGGTGGGCGCGGCGACGACGGTGTCGATTGCCCAGTTCGGCTCGACCCGCAGCATCAACGCCGCGGTGGCCGCCGGGGTCGCGATGCACGCCTGGATTCGGCAGCACGCCGACCTGTCGCAGGCGTGGTAGCCGCGTCCCTTCTCGCCGAATTCCTTCTCGAATGTGCGCTCAGGGCGGGGATTCTCGGCGTGTCGCCGCCCTGGGCGCACACTCGAAGCCAAGCATTCACACGCGAAAAGCGTTGGCCATTCGTACCGGAATTTGATATCGCCCGCGATATCAAATCCGCGGAGCACTTCCTACCCTGGAAACTGGTGCCCATGTGGCCGGTGAGGTCTTAACCGTTGGGTCCGGCAGCGTTCGACGGGGCGAATGGACCCGAAGTCGAGCCGGGTCGTCGCCTTCACTCTACGTTGAGAGAGTGCGTGACGTGCTTGCCGAGCTGATGTCGATCTGGCGCGCCGGCGACACCGCGGGGCTGGGCACGGTGGTGCGCACCTTCCGGTCCGCGCCGCGGCCGCCGGGGGCGGCGATGGTGGTGGCGCCGGACGGCTCGGTGACCGGGTCGGTGTCGGGTGGTTGCGTGGAGGGCGCGGTCTACGACCTCGCGACCGAGGCGACGAAAAGCGGTGCGCCGCGGCTGGAACGCTACGGCGTCAGCGACGACGACGCGTTCGCGGTCGGTCTGACGTGCGGCGGCGTCATCGATGTCTTCGTCGAGCCGGTCTCGCGCGCCTCGTTTTCCGAACTCGGCGCGGTGGCCGATGACATCGCCGAGGGCCGCGCGGTGGCGACCGCGACCGTCATCGCCCACCCGGATACGGCGTGGATCGGCCGGCGGATCGTGATCCGGCCCGACGGGATGGCGGGATCGCTGGGTTCGGCGCGCGCCGACGCCGCGGTCGCCGACGATGCGCGCGGCCTGCTCGCGCTGGGCCGCAGCGAGGTCCTCGAGTACGGGCCCGACGGGCAGCGGCTCGGCGACGGCATGGAGGTGTTCGTGGCCAGCTACGCCCCGCCCCCGCGGATGCTGGTGTTCGGGGCGATCGACTTCGCGGCCGCGCTGGCGCGGCAGGGATCGTTCCTCGGCTACCGCGTCACCGTGTGCGACGCCCGCCCGGTGTTCGCCACGCGGGCGCGCTTCCCGACGGCCGACGACGTCGTCGTCGACTGGCCCCACCGCTACCTTGCCGCGCAGGCCGAGGCGGGCGCCATCGACCGCCACACGGTGATCTGCGTGCTGACCCACGACCCGAAGTTCGACGTGCCGGTGCTCGAGCTCGCGCTGCGGCTGCCGCGGGTCGGCTACGTCGGGGCGATGGGGTCGCGCCGCACGCACGACGACCGCGTGGCCCGGCTCAGGGCCGCGGGGCTGACCGCCGCCGAGCTGGGCCGGCTGTCCAGCCCCATCGGGTTGGACCTCGGCGCGCGCACCCCCGAGGAGACCGCGGTGTCGATCGCCGCCGACATCATCGCCAAGCGCTGGGGCGGCGGGGGCCGCCCGTTGGCGCAGATCGTCGGGCGCATCCACCACGACGCGGGGGACCCCACTCTACTTCCGTAGTGCCGCCCGTAGGCTGGTGCGCGACACCGTCGTCGCCGCACCCGAGAGGAACCCGGCATGAAGATCGCCAACCAGTTCACCGTCAGCGCCCCCATCGATCAGGCCTGGGACGTGCTGAGCGACCTGGAGCAGGTGATCCCGTTGATGCCGGGCGCCCAGCTGACCGGCCACGAGGGCGAGGACTACTCCGGAAAGGTGAAGGTCAAGGTCGGCCCGGTCACCAGCGAGTTCAGCGGCAAGGTCCGTTTCGTCGAGCACGACCGGGGCCAATACCGGGCGGTCATCGATGCCAAGGGCAAGGAGACGCGCGGGACGGGCAACGCGGCCGCAACGGTCACCGCCCGGCTGCAGCCCGACGGCGACCGGACCAGCGTCACCGTGGACACCGACCTGAAGATCGTCGGCAAGCTCGCGCAGTTCGGCAGCGGCATGCTGCAGCAGGTCTCGGAGAAGCTGCTGGGCCAGTTCGTGGAGTCGCTCGAAGCCAAGCTCACCGCCGAATCGGTGGCGGCGCCGGCCACACCGGAGGGCCCCGCGCAGGTGGGGCGCGCCGCAGAGCCGCGCCACGCCGCCCCGGCCGTCGAGCCCCAACCCATCGACCTGCTGCAGCTCGCGGGCGGTGACCAGCTCAGGAAGTATGCCCCGTTGGTGCTGGCCGTGCTGGTTGGGCTGGTGCTCGGTTGGGTCCTCGGCCGCAGGGGTTAGCGCCCGAGGCCACCCGTCGGCCGGGCCGCGCCGATCGCTGCTCGCGTGGTGTCCTTGAGCGCCACGCCCGAGCGGCCGAGCGCACGCGCCCCGGCCACCAGCGCGGCGGTGACCGCAGCCGCCGCCCGGTATTCGAGGCCGTCGGGCGGGTGGATGTTGGAGACGCAGTTGCGGTCGGCGTCGGTGAGCCCCGGCGCCGGTCGATGCGTCAGGTAGATGCCCAGGCTGTCGGCGACCGACAGTCCCGGGCGTTCGCCGATGAGCACGAGAACCGTTGTGACGCCAAGCGCCTGGCCGATGTGATCGCCCAGCGCGACGCGCGCCTGGGTGGCGACGATCGGCGGCGCGATCCGGTAGCGGCCGTCGAATTCGCGGACCAGCGCCGCGAGCGTGCCCGCGCCGTGGTCGGTCAGCGCCCGCGGCGAGAGCCCGTCGGCGAGGACGATCCCGATGTCCGCCCGGGTGTTCGGCAGGCCCGACAGGTCGGCCGGGCTGCGTCCCAGGTCGGGCCGGCGCAGGTACTCGGCGCGCGAGGCCGCCCGGCTGCACACGCGCAGCGGCTCGTCGACACCGATGTCGCGCAGCTTCCCGATGAGCGCGTCGACGTCGAGTGGCTCGTGGACGGCGTCGCGCGCCGCGGCGTGCGCGGCCTGGAATTCCAGGACGCGCCGGGTCGGCAGCGAGGTTCCCGCCCGCCCGAGCCCGATGCGCGCCCGCGTGGTCGCCCGCAGCGGTTCCCAGACGTCGTCCATCAGCCCGCCGCCAGCGCGCGCAGCGGCGACGTCGCGGGGTCGACGGGAAGGATCCGCCCGGCGGCGTCGAGCATGCCCAGGCCGGCCAGCCACCCCTCGAATTCCGGTGCGGGCCGCAGCCCCAACGCCTTTCGGACGTACAGCGCGTCGTGAAACGACAGGCTCTGGTAGCCGAGCATGATGTCGTCGGCGCCGGGGACCGTGATGACGAACGCCGTGCCGGCCACGCCCAGCAGGGTGAGCAGCGTGTCCATGTCGTCCTGGTCGGCCTCGGCGTGGTTGGTGTAGCAGACGTCGACGCCCATCGGCAGGCCGAGCAGCTTCCCGCAGAAGTTGTCCTCGAGCCCGGCGCGGATGATCTGCTTGCCGTCGTAGAGGTACTCCGGCCCGATGAAGCCGACGACGGTGTCGATCAACAGCGGCTGCAGCGCCCGGGCCACCGCGTAGGCGCGTGCCTCCAGCGTCTGCTGGTCGACGGGCTTGTTCCCCACCCCCAGGTGGGCCCCCGCCGACAGGGCCGCGCCCTGACCGGTCTCCAGGTACATGACGTTGTCGCCGACCGTGCCGCGGCGCAACGACCGCGCGGCCTCGTTGGCCTCGGTCAGCATCGCGATGGACGTCCCGAACGACGAATTGGCGCCCTCGGTGCCCCCGATCGACTGGAACACCAGGTCGACCGGCGCGCCCCGATCGATCAGCTCCATCGTGGTGGTGACGTGGCACAGCACGCACGACTGGACGGGGATCGCGAAGCGCTGGCGAATGTCGTCGAGCAGGTGCAGCAGGTCCGACGCCGCCTGCGGCGAGTCGGTCGCCGGATTGACGCCGATCACCGCGTCGCCACAGCCCAGCAACAGGCCGTCGAGCACCGCCGCCGCGATCCCGCGCGGGTCGTCGGTGGGGTGGTTGGGTTGCAGGCGGGTCGCCAGCGTGCCCGGCAAGCCGATCGTGGTCCGGAAGGCCGCGGTGGCCGTGGCCGCGGCGGCCACCAGGATCAAGTCCTGGTTGCGCATGATCTTCGACACCGCCGCAACCATTTCCGGCGTGAGCCCGGGGGAGACGGCGGCGATCCGCGCCGCGGCGTCGTCGCGGCAGGCCGTGTCCAGCAGCCAGTCGCGGAAGCCGCCCACGGTCAGGCCCGCGATCGGGGCGAACGCCTCGCGATCGTGACCGTCGATGATGAGCCGGGTGACCTCGTCGGTCTCGTACGGCACGACGGCCTCGGTGAGGAACGTCGCCAGCGGCAGGTCGGCCAGCACCCAGGCGGCGGCGGCCCGTTCGGCGTCGGAGCCGGCGGCGCAACCCGCGAGCTGGTCGCCGGAGCGCACCGGCGTCGCCTTCGCCATCACGTCGACCAGGCCGGAGAAGGTGTGCGTGGTCCCCGCAATGGTTTGCCGGTAGCGCATATTTCAGTATGAGGCAGGATCGGGGACTATGGATCAGCTATGGGCCAACCGGGCGGCCAGCTCCGAAGCCGCTGTCGCGCAACGACACCTGAAACGGCTGTGGGGGCTGCCCGGGACCCAGCTCGGCGTGGTGGGGTGGCCGTCGACTCGCCGGGACCGGATGTTCGGGACCTGGCACTACTGGTGGCAGGCGCACCTGCTGGATTGCCTTGTCGACGCGCAGCTGCGTGACCCGCAACCGCAACGGCACACCAGCATCAACCGGCAGGTCCGCTCGCACCGGCTGCGCAACAACGTCCGCTGGACCAACAACTACTACGACGACATGGCCTGGCTGGCGCTGGCGCTGGAACGCGCCGCCCGCATCGCCGGCGTCGAGCGCCACCGCGCCCTGCCCAAGCTGGCCGAGCAGTTCCTCGACGCGTGGGTACCCGAGGACGGCGGCGGCATCCCCTGGCGCAAGGGGGAGCAGTTCTTCAACGCCCCGGCCAACGGCCCGGCGGGGATCTTCCTGGCCCGCTACTCCGACCGGATGCGGCGCGCCCAGCAGATGGCCGACTGGATCGACGAGACCCTGATCGACCCGGAGACCCACCTGGTGTTCGACGGCATCAAGGCCGGCTCCCTGGTCCGCGCCCAGTACACCTATTGCCAGGGCGTGGTGCTCGGCCTGGAAACGGAGCTCGCGGCACGCACCCACGACGACCGGCACGCACCCCGGGTGCACCGGCTGGTCGCGGCCGTCGCCGAGCACATGGCGCCCGCGGGCGTGCTGGCCGGCGCCGGCGGCGGGGACGGCGGCCTGTTCTCCGGCATCACCGCGCGCTACCTCGCGCTGGTCGCCACCACCCTGCCGGGCGACTCGGCCGAGGACGCCGCCGCCCGCGACACCGCGCGCCGGATCGTGCTGGCCAGCGCCAAGTCGGCGTGGGACTACCGGCAAACCGTGGACGGGCTGCCGCTGTTCGGCCCGTTCTGGGACCGCGACGCGCAGCTACCCACACCGGCCGGCGAGGAGGCCCGGTCCGTCGACGGTGCGGTGAACAGTTCCGAGGTCGCCGAACGGGACCTGTCGGTGCAGCTGTCGGGGTGGATGCTGATGGAGGCCGCCTGTAACGTCACCGCCGTGACCGCAGGGAGCGCGACATGACGGAGCCGGGCGGCTGGATTCCCGACGAGACCGCGCTGGCCCGGGCAAACCTCACCCACTTCATGGCGTGGCTCGCCGACACCGGTCGCGGCCACTACGGCGACTACCACGCGCTGTGGCGCAAGTCCGTCGAGGACATCGAGTGGTTCTGGGACGCCGTGTGGCACTACTTCGACATCCAGGCCGCCAGCCCACCCCGTGCGGTGCTGGGCAACCGCGCGATGCCCGGCGCCGAGTGGTTCCCCGGCGCCACGCTCAACTACGCCACCGAGATCTTCCGGCACGCGACCCACGAGCGGCCCGCCATGATCGTCGTCGGCGAGGGCGGCGCGTGCGAGTGGTCCTGGGCGCGGCTGCGCCGCGAGACCGGCGCCTTCGCGGCCTACCTGCGTGGCCTCGGGGTGCGGCCCGGGGACGCCGTCGTCGGGTACCTGCCCAACGTCGCCGAGGCCGTCGTCGCCGCCCTGGCCGCCGCCAGCGTCGGCGCCATCTGGGCGGTGTGCAACCAGGACGTGGCCGTCGACGGCGTGATCGCGCGGCTGGGCCAGGTCGAGCCGGCCGTGTTGGTGGCCACCGATGGCTCGGTGTACGACGGCAAGCGCATCGACCGGCGCGCGGAGCTGGACACGATCCGGCGCGCGATGCCCAGCCTGCGGGCCACCGTGGTGGTGCCGCGGCTCGGGCTCGAGACCGACGGCGAGACCGTGCCGTGGGCGGCGGCGACGGGCTCGGACGCCGAGCTGGAGATCACCCCCGTCCCGTTCGCGCACCCGTTGTGGGTGATGTTCTCCTCCGGCACCACCGGCAAGCCCAAGGGCATCGTGCACGGGCACGGCGGCACCGTGCTCGAGCACCTGAAATACCTGAACCTGCAACTGGAGCTGTACGCCGGCGAACGCTTCCTGTGGTACTCGTCAACCAGCTGGATGATGTGGAACCTGCTGCTGTCCGGGCTGCTGGCCGACACCACGATCGTGCTTTACGACGGCAGCCCAACGCATTTGGGCACCGACGGGCTGTGGCGGGTCGCCGCCGAGTCCGGCGTGAACGTGCTCGGCGCCGGCGCGGGCTACCTGCTGGCCTGCGCCAAGAAGGAGCTCAAGCCCGGGGCGACGTACCCGCTGGACGGGCTGCGCGCCGTGGGTTCCACCGGTTCACCGCTGCCCGCGTCCGGATTCCGTTGGGTCCAAGAGGGGCTCGGCCGGCCGGTCCCGGTGATGTCGATGAGCGGCGGCACCGACGTCTGCACCGCCTTCATCGGTGGCTGCGCGATCCTGCCGGTGGTGGCCGGCGAGCTGTCGTGCATCTGCCTGGGCGCGGCCATCGAATCCTGGACGGGCCCAAACCATCCCGTGATCGGGGAAGAGGGCGAGCTGGTGATCACCGAGCCGATGCCCTCGATGCCGGTGTTCTTCTGGAACGACGACGACGGCAGCCGGTACCGGGCCGCCTACTTCGAGAAGTATCCGGGGGTGTGGTGTCACGGCGACTGGATCACCATCACCGACCGGGGATCCGTTGTGGTGCACGGCCGTTCGGACGCCACCCTGAACCGGATGGGTGTGCGGATGGGCAGCGCGGAGATCTACACCGCGGTGGAGGGGATGCCCGAGGTGGGCGACTGCCTGGTGGTCGGGGTCGAGCAGGACGACGGCGGGTACTGGATGCCGCTGTTCGTCGCCCTGACCGACGACGCCCAGCTCGACGAGGAGCTGAAGTCCAGGATCGTGGCGGCCATTCGGCGGCATGCGTCCCCGCGCCACGTGCCCGACGACATCCTGGCCGTTCCGGGCATCCCGCGGACGCTGACCGGCAAACGGCTGGAAATCCCGATCAAGCGGATCCTGCTGGGCGCGGCGCCGGCCGAGGCCGTGCAGCAGAGTTCGATCGACCGGCCGGAACTGCTAGACGCTTTCGTTGCGTACCGCAGAAGTCGGGTGTCCTGAGCCGGGCTCCTGCGCGCCCCGCCGCCGGCCCCGGTAGCTGCGCCAGGCCGCGATGAACACCGGCGTCAGGGAGACGACCAGGATCACCAGCAGGATCTTCTGCAGGTTGTGGTGCACGAACGGCACATTGCCCAGGAAGTAACCCGCCAGCGTCACCCCGCCGCCCCACAGGGCGCCGCCGACGATGTCGAAGCCCAGAAACACCGGGTAGCGCATGTAGGACACCCCGGCGACCGGCGGGACGAACGTCCGCACGAACGGTGCGAAGCGCGCCAGGATGATCGCCCACGGCCCGTATTTCTCGAAGAATGCGTGCGACTCGGTCACGTAGTGCTTCTTGAAGAACCGCGAGTCTTCCTTCTTGAACAGCGCCGGCCCGATCCGGCGGCCGATGAAGTACCCGGTCTGATCACCCAGGATCGCCACCGTGGCCACGGCGGGGGCGAGCACCCAGATGCTGGCCGGCGGGTTCGGACCTGCGGCCAGCAGACCGCCGGTGAACAACAGCGATTCGCCGGGCAGCAGCGGAAACAGCAGGCCGGTCTCGATGAAGACGATGATCAGGATGCCGGGCAGCACCGCGGACCCGAAGACGCCGTCGGCGCCCAACCAGTACATCGGGTCGAAGATGTGGGGCAGGGCCGTCACCGTGGTGCTCACGATGCTTCAACATACCGGTGTTGCGATACTGGATGGGCCTACTGGCCAGGAGGAGCCCATGCCCATCGCCACGCCCGAGGTCTACGCCGAGATGCTGGGCCGCGCCAAGGAAAACTCGTACGCCTTCCCCGCCATCAACTGCACCTCCTCGGAGACGGTGAACGCGGCGATCAAGGGCTTCGCCGACGCCGGCAGCGACGGCATCATCCAGTTCTCCACCGGCGGCGCGGAGTTCGCCTCCGGGCTGGGGGTCAAGGACATGGTGACCGGCGCGGTGGCGCTGGCCGAGTTCACCCGAGTCGTCGCGGCCAAGTACCCGGTCCACGTCGCGTTGCACACCGACCACTGCCCCAAGGACAAGCTGGACAGCTACGTGCGCCCGCTGCTGGCCATTTCGGCCCGGCGGGTGGCGGCGGGTCAGGACCCGCTGTTCGGATCGCACATGTGGGACGGCTCGGCTGTGCCGATCGACGAGAACCTGGCCATCGCGCAGGCTCTACTCAAGGAGGCGGCGGCCGCCAAGATCATCCTGGAGATCGAGATCGGCGTGGTGGGCGGTGAGGAGGACGGCGTCGCCCACGAGATCAACGACAAGCTGTACACCACGCCGGAGGACTTCGAGAAGACCATCGACGCGCTGGGTCACGGTGAGCACGGCAAGTACCTGCTGGCCGCGACCTTCGGCAACGTGCACGGCGTCTACAAGCCCGGCAACGTCAAGCTGCGCCCGGACATCCTGGCCCAGGGGCAGCAGGTGGCCGCGGCCAAGCTCGGCTTGCCCGAGGGGGCGCAGCCGTTCGACTTCGTCTTCCACGGCGGGTCCGGCTCGCTGAAGTCGGAGATCGAGGAGTCCCTGCGCTACGGCGTGGTGAAGATGAACGTCGACACCGACACCCAGTACGCGTTCACCCGCCCGATCGCCGGCCACATGTTCAGCAACTACGACGGCGTGCTCAAGGTCGACGGCGAGGTGGGCGCCAAGAAGGTCTACGACCCGCGCAGCTACCTCAAGAAGGGCGAGGCGTCGATGTCCCAGCGGGTGGTGGAGGCCTGCGAGGATCTGCACTGCGCCGGAAAGTCCCTGGGCAGCTAGCCGCCCGCCCAACGTGAAGCTAGCCTCACACTCGGCGCCCAGGCCCGCGGCGATCACGCTAGCCGCTGGGCGACTGGCAGATCTTCCACTGATCGTCGCGGTACTGCAGGTCCAGGCTGCGCGTCGAGCGCAGGGACGGGTCGTACGCCATGAATGTGGTGACGTTGGCCTCGGCGTGCTGGCCGTTGACCACCACCTGGTCGATGCTGGCGATCACCGGATACTGCTTGGCCGCCGAGACGCGGCGGTAGGTCTCGTCCCACTGGTGCTCGTCGTAGTCGGCATACCCGTCGCGGGTGGTGCCGCAGGTGATGGTGCGCAGCGTGGTCAGGTCGCCCTTCTGGATGGCGGTGTCGAAGCTCTGGATGGTGGTCCGAACCTGGTCCTCCTGCGACATTTTGGTGTGCTTGCCGCGGGTGAGCAGGACCGTGCCCAGGATCGCGATCGCGGCCAGCGCCAACACGATCAGCACCAGCGCCAGCACCCAGCCCCAGTTGAACTGCCGCGAGGTGCGCAGCTTCGCGCCGAGACGAGGTGGGATCGATTGCGGCACAGCGGGTTTGGGAGGCATGCCGGCCTGTGCGGGCATGCCCTCCGGCGGTGAGGCGAAGACCTCGGTGGCGGGCTCCGGCGTGGTGGCGATCACCGTGGTCTCTTTCGCGTCGAAACCCGGCGCGGTGAAGCGGCGTTCGCGCTGCGCGCCGTCCGCGTCCCCCTCGGGGTGCGTCGGATCGCCGCCCGATTCGGGTCTGATCACCACGGTCTCGGTCTCGGAGTCGCTCGGTACCAGCGGGACGCTCTCGGTCGCGTCCTCGCCTGATGGCGCGGCCCATTCGTGCCCACGCGGATTCGGCGTGCCGCCGCGGTCGGGCTCGGGTGGCTGGGGCATGAGTACGGCTGTCCTCCGCTATCGGGTGGGGTAGTTGGAGAGCTTAGCGACCATTCCCCCTGGATGGGGTGACGGTAGAGGTCCGGCGGCCCGGCGAAACGGGGCGGCTGGGAGTATAGGAGCCATGACGCCGACGCGAGACCTGCTGGGACCCGACCCGACCCTGCTGCCGGGCGATCCCGACGCCGAGGCCGAACTGCTCGCCGGCGAGAAGCCCGCGATCGTCGCCGCGGCGCACCCGTCGGCGTCGGTGGCCTGGGCGGCGCTGGCCGAGCAGGCGCTGGCCGACGACCAAGCCGTCACCGCCTACGCGTACGCCCGCACCGGCTACCACCGCGGCCTGGACCAGCTGCGGCGAAACGGCTGGAAGGGCTTCGGTCCCGTCCCGTACGCGCACCAGCCCAACCGCGGGTTCCTGCGCTGCGTGGCCGCGCTGGCCCGTGCCGCCGACACGATCGGCGAGTCCGACGAGTACCAGCGCTGCCTGGACCTGCTCGACGATTGCGACCCCGCGGCGCGCCCGGCGCTGGGC
>NZ_LZJG01000229.1:0-21437 GCF_001667785.1 Mycobacterium sp. E3247
GCCTTGTGAAAGCCCCGCCCCAGGTCCGACAGCGCGACGGCCCCGGCCACCTCGACCGCGGCGGCGCCACCGCCACCGCCGCCGACCACCCCGGCGGGGCCGCGGCAAGTGACCTATTCGGTGACCGGCACCAAGGCGCCCGGTGACATCATCTCGGTGACCTACGTCGACGCGTCGGGGCGGCGGCGCACGCAGCACAACGTGTACATCCCGTGGTCGATGACCGTCACGCCCATCTCCCAGTCCGACGTGGGCTCCGTCGAGGCGTCCAGCCTTTTCCGGGTCAGCCGGCTCAACTGCTCGATCACGACGAGCGACGGAACCGTCCTGTCGTCGAACACCAACGACGCACCGCAGACGAGCTGCTGATGGTCAGCAGGTATTCGGCGTATCGCCGTGGGTTGGGCGACGACACCGTTTCGCCCGACGTCGTCGACCGCATATTGATCGGCGCCTGCGCCGTCGTCTGGCTGGTGTTGCTGGGCGTGAGCGTGGCCGCGGCCGTCGCGCTGTCGGACCTGGGGCGGGGCTTTCACAAGGCGGCCGGCGGCGGTGGCGGTTTGGTGGTCGTGATCTCGTCCTGCATCGGCGGGGTCGACGGGACGGTGGTGGTGGTGTTCGGGTTGGCCAGCTTGGTGGTGTCGGTGCGCGCGAACAACAGCGACACCGAGACGACGAGCGCGATGGCGGCCACGATGGCGGCGATCCCGACCACCCACGGCCAGCGCGGTGCGGCGTGCTCGTCGTCGGTGTCGTCCGACTCGTCGAAGGCGTCGTAGTCGTAGAGCCGGAGATCGGCCGGCAAGTACGGGCCGCTCATGAAGTGCTCCGACTCCGGGGCCGAATAGGCCCGCGAGTAGGCGTCGGTCTGGCCGGTCTGCTCGGCCGCCGGCTCGGCGCCGTCGTCGAAGGGCTCGAGTTCGTCGTCGGGACCGGGTTCGCCCGCGGATTCCGGGCCGTCCGCGGGCTCGCCGTCGGAATCGGGTTGGTGGGGAGCCTCGTTCACGGAATCGGGTTCCTCAGGTTCCCATTCCGGTGGTTTCGGCCCGCTCATCTTTGCCTGCCCTGTCCGACTGCCTCACCAGCGCGCGGGGCCCGACGGCCGTAGCGTTGCGCGCGCGCTTGAGAAATTGTCATTGCCTGGGCAAAACATTACCGAACCGAGAGTGGCAAAGAAGTCCTGGCGAAGCGGCCACAGATCACGTGATCGGATTGTGACCTTATCGCGTGCGGATCAGTGCTTCTCGGGTCCCACGTAGTACTCGAATACCAGTCCTGCGACCGACGCGAGGACGAACATCACCCCCGCGGCGATCAGCCACGGCAGCCACAGCGCGATGCCGACCGCACTCACCGAGGCCGACAGCGCGATCAGGATCGGCCACCAGCTGTGCGGGCTGAAGAAGCCCAATTCACCTGCTCCGTCGCTGATCTCGGCGCCCTCGTAGTCCTCGGGCCGGGTGTCGATGCGGCGCGCGACGAATCGGAAGAAGGTGGCCACGATCAACGCCAGTCCGCCAGTCAGCGCCAGCGCGGTTGTGCCCGCCCATTCCTCACCGCCGGTGGCGAAAAGGGCTGTCAGCACCCCGTAAAGCACCGCAACCACAATGAAAAACCCGGCGACGAATTCGAAAAGCCTGGCTTCAATATGCATTTGGTGTCCTAACCTACTGCTGACTTCCGGCCAACTGGCCGCGGCGGGTGTCGAACGGGTGGGTGGACACCGCGAGCGGTGCCTGACCGATGGCCTGCAATGCCTGGGCGTTGCTCTTTCCGTCGATCCGCTGCTGCAGGTAAGCCTTGAAGTCGTTGGGCGGCACCACCCTAACCTCGAAATTCATCATCGAGTGATAGGTGCCACAGAACTCGGCGCAATGGCCCACGAAGGCCCCTGGCTTGCTGATGTCGTCCACCTGGAAGACGTT
This sequence comes from Mycobacterium sp. E3247, assembly GCF_001667785.1. NCBI lineage: Bacteria > Bacillati > Actinomycetota > Actinomycetes > Mycobacteriales > Mycobacteriaceae > Mycobacterium > Mycobacterium sp. E3247. Next base: position 1,926 of record NZ_LZJG01000229.1, read on the forward strand.
GATCGAGTTGTTCGCCTCGGCGTTGGGGATCACGTCGCGCTTGAACAGGAACTCCGGCACCCAGAACGTGTGGATGACATCCGCGGACGCCAGCCGGAACTGGATGCGCTTGCCGGTCGGCAGCACCAGCACGGGGATCTCGTCGCTGGTTCCCAGGGTCTCGACCTTGTCGAAGTTCAGGTAGGTGCGGTCGGAGGTGTTGAGCCCGCGGATCGGTCCGACGAGCTCCTCGCCGTGGGCGTCCTTGCCTTCGGGCTTGGAGACCATCGCGTTCTTGCGCGCCTGGTCGGCGCCGTCGTAGGTCAGCGTGCCGTCCTTGAAGTCGACGCGCTGATAGCCGAACTTCCAGTTCCACTGGAAGGCGGTGACGTCCACCACCACCTCGGGGTCCTTGTCGACGTGCAGCATTTTCTCCTGGACCACCACGGTGAAGTAGAACAACACCGAGATGATCAGGAACGGCGTCACCGTCAGGACCAGTTCCAGCGGCATGTTGTAGCCGAACTGGCGGGGCAGCTCGGTGTCGGTGGCCTTCTTGCGGTGGAAGGCGGATGCCCAGAAGATCAAACCCCACACGATGACGCCGACGACCAGCGAGGCGATGGTGGCGCCGAGCCACAGCTCACGGTTGAGGTGGGCCTGCGGGGTGATGCCCTTGGGCCAGCCCAGGCCCAGCACGTCCTCCCAGCTGCATCCGCTCAGGGTCAGCGCCAACACGCCGAATGTCGCGGCCAGCGCCAGCGGCCGCAGGCGACGGGGCAGACCATGCCGAACGCCCCCGGAACGGCCCCAAAACCTGCCCTGCGACAAACGTTGCGAACGGACCTGCTCGCGAGGTGTCACGTCGGCGCCTCCTGCTCGGATATCGAATACTACGCAGCGTAGACCACGCCGCTGACCGCGGCGACGAAACCCCGGCCCGTCCCGGGTGTGCGGCACCACAATCGGCGGCCGGGTGCGGCATACTGGGGCGCCGTGTGTGGTCTGCTGGCGTTCCTCGCTGCCCCCGACAGTGCGGACGCCGCCCGGGCCGACGCCGCGATCGCGCGCGCGTCGCATCTGATGCGCCACCGCGGCCCCGACGAGCCGGGCACATGGACCGACCCGGGCGCCGACGGAAGCGTCGTGTTCGGCTTCAACCGGCTGTCGATCATCGACATCGCGCACTCGCACCAGCCGCTGCGCTGGGGCCCGCCGGAGTCGCCGGATCGCTACGTGCTGGTGTTCAACGGGGAGATCTACAACTACCTCGAGCTACGCGACGAGCTGGCCACCGCGCACGGCGCGGCCTTCGCCACCGACGGTGACGGCGAGGCGATCGTCGCCGGATACCACTACTGGGGCGCCGACGTGCTGACCCGGCTGCGCGGCATGTTCGCCTTCGCCCTGTGGGACACCGCCACTCTCGAATTGTTCTGTGCCCGAGACCCTTTCGGTATCAAGCCGCTCTTCATGGCCACCGGCACCGGCGGCACGGCGGTGGGCAGCGAGAAGAAGTGCCTGCTGGACCTGGCCGAGTTGGTCGGGTTCGACACCGACATCGACGATCGGGCCGTGCAGCACTACACCGTGCTGCAATACGTGCCCGAGCCCGAGACGCTGCACCGCGGGGTGCGCCGGCTGGAATCGGGCTGCTACGCGCGGATTCGGCCCGGCCGGCAGCCGGAGATCACCCGCTACTTCGTGCCGCGCTTCGCGGCCACGCCGATCACCCGCGACAGCGAGCAGGCCCGCTACGACGAGATCACCGCGGTGCTCGAGGATTCGGTGGCCAAGCACATGCGCGCCGACGTCACCGTCGGGGCGTTCCTGTCCGGGGGCATCGACTCCACCGCCATCGCGGCGCTGGCCATCCGGCACAACCCCAAGCTGATCACCTTCACCACCGGGTTCGAGCGGGAGGGCTTCTCCGAGATCGACGTCGCGGTGGCCTCCGCCGAGGCGATCGGCGCCCGCCACGTCGCCAAGGTGGTCCACCCGGACGAGTTCGTGGCCGCCCTGCCCGAAATCGTCTGGTACCTCGACGAGCCGGTGGCCGACCCCGCGCTGGTGCCCCTGTTCTTCGTCGCCCGGGAGGCCCGCAAACACGTCAAGGTGGTGCTGTCCGGGGAGGGCGCGGACGAGTTGTTCGGCGGCTACACGATCTACCGGGAACCGTTGTCGCTCAAGCCCTTCGACTACCTTCCGCGGCCGCTGCGGCGATCGATGGGCAAGGTGTCCAAGCCGCTGCCGGAGGGGATGCGCGGCAAGAGCCTGCTGCACCGCGGCTCGCTGACGCTCGAGGAGCGCTACTACGGCAACGCGCGCAGCTTCTCCGACGCCCAGCTGCGCGACGTGCTGCCCGGCTTCCGGCCCGAATGGACCCACACCGACGTCACCGCCTCGGTGTACGCGCAGTCGGCCGGCTGGGACCCGGTGGCCCGCATGCAGCACATCGACCTGTTCACCTGGCTGCGCGGCGACATCCTGGTCAAGGCGGACAAGATGACGATGGCCAACTCGCTGGAGCTGCGGGTGCCGTTCCTGGATCCGGAGGTCTTCGCCGTCGCCTCGCGACTGCCCGTCGAGGCCAAGATCACCCGCACCACCACCAAGTACGCGCTGCGCCGAGCGCTTGAGCCGATCGTTCCCGCGCACGTGCTGCACCGGCCCAAGCTGGGCTTCCCGGTGCCCATCCGGCACTGGCTGCGTGCGGGCGAGCTCCTGGACTGGGCCTACGGGCTGGTGGCGTCCTCACAGGCCGGTCACCTCGTCGACCTGGCCGCCGTCCGGCGGATGCTCGACGAGCACCGCAACGGCGCCGGCGACCACAGCCGCCGGCTGTGGACGCTGCTCATCTTCATGCTCTGGCACGCGATCTTCGTCGAACGCAGCGTGGTGCCGCAGATCAGCGAGCCGCACTACCCCGTGCAGCTGTAACGGTTCCGCTCGCCAGGTTCAGGCGAGCACCGCGGCGATCTCGTTGGCCGCGTCGTCGCCGTACGCGCCGGCCAACCGGCTCACCGCGGTCTCGCGGTCCCAGTCCCAGTTCTGGGTTCCCGTCGTCTCCAGGACCAGCACGGCGACCAGCGAGCCCAGCTGCGCCGAGCGCTCGAGGCTCAGGCCGGCGCTGCGGCCGGTGAGGAAACCGGCGCGGAACGCGTCGCCGACGCCGGTGGGGTCGGTTTGGCTGGTCTCGGGCACCACACCGACATGGGTGGTCGTGCCGTCGGGCTCGACGATGTCCACGCCCTTGGGTCCCAGCGTGGTCACCCGCAGACCGACCTTGCCCTGCACGTCGGCCTCCGACCAGCCGGTCTTGTTGAGCAGCAGCTCCCACTCGTAGTCGTTGGTGAACAGGTAGGCCGCGCCGGCGACGAGCTTCTCGATCTCGTCACCGGACAGGCGGGGCAGCTGCTGGGAGGGGTCGGCGGCGAAGGGCAGGCCCAGCTTGCGGCACTCCTCGGTGTGCACCACCATCGCCTCCGGGTCGTTGGCCCCGACGATGACCAACTCCGGCTCGCCGATGGCGGCGACCACGTCGGCGAGCTTGATGTCGCGGGCCTCCGACATGGCACCCGGGTAGAACGAGGCGATCTGGGCCATGTCGAGGTCGGTGGTGCAGGTGAACCGCGCGGTGTGCGCGGTCTTGGAGATCAGCACGTTGTCGCAGTTGACGCCGTGCGACTGTAGCCACTGCCGGTAGTCGTCGAAGTCGTCGCCGGCCGCGCCCACCAGCGCCACGTCGCCGCCCAGCACGCCGATGGCGTAGGCGATGTTGCCGGCCACGCCGCCGCGGTGAATCACCAGGTCGTCGACCAGAAAACTGAGCGATACCTTCTGCAAGTGCTCAGCCAGCAGGTGCTCGGAAAACTTGCCGGGGAACCGCATCAAATTGTCGGTCGCAATCGAACCTGTCACCGCGATCGTCACGAATGTCTCCGCCCTTCGTTAGTAAGGTTATCTAGCTTACGCACGCCTCCGGACCGTCACCGTGTGCACGGTCGGCGCGAGGCGGTGCGCTAGCCTCCCTAGGGAACTCGCTCAAGTCGCCGGTACCGCGGTGCTCGGTCGGGGTCTCCGCACCCGGCCCCGTGTACAAGTCCCGTCTACCACCGTAGGAGACCACGATGGCAGGTCCGCACTCGCCGAACCACACCGTCGGCGGCAGCGGACCCAGCGGACCCGAACGCCCGGCCGAAGCCCGGCCGCTCGAATTCCCCGACGACCCCCACGCCGGCGACGCGGCACCCGCCAATTATGCCGGGCAGGCGCCGCCGATGCCCTACCCGCAGCGACGCTCCAAGCGGCGGCTGGTCGTCGGCGTGCTGTTGGCCGCCGCGCTGGTGGCGGCCCTGACCGTGGCGATCGTCTACGGCGTGCGCACCAACGGGGCCAACACCGGCGCGACGTTCTCCGAGGGCGCCGCCAAGACGGCCATCCAGGGGTACCTGGACGCCCTCGACCACCGCGACATCGAGGAGATCGAACGCAATGCGCTGTGCGGCATGTACGACGGCGTCCGCGACAAACGGTCCGACCAGGCCCTGGCGAAGCTGAGCAGCGACGCGTTCCGGAAGCAGTTCTCCCAGGTCGAGGTGACCTCGATCGACAAGATCGTCTACCTGTCGCAGTACCAGGCCCAGGCCCTGTTCACCATGCGGGCGGCCCCCGCGGTCGGCGGCCCGCTGCGCGGCGACCTGCAGGGCATCGCCCAGCTGCTCTTTCAGCGGGGCCAGATCATGGTCTGTTCGTACGTGCTGCGCACCGGCGGCTCATACTGAGCGCGCGGGCTTGGGCTTACCCGGTCAGTTGAACGAGTCGCCGCAGGCGCACGAACCGGTGGCGTTGGGGTTGTCGATCGTGAAGCCCTGCTTCTCGATGGTGTCGACGAAATCGATGGACGCGCCTTCCACGTAGGGCGCGCTCATCCGGTCCACCGTCAGCGTCACACCGCCGAAGTCGGCGGTCAGGTCGCCGTCGAGCGTCCGGTCGTCGAAGAAGAGGTTGTAGCGCAGGCCCGCGCAGCCTCCCGGCTGGACCGCGATACGCAGCGCCAGGTCATCCCGCCCCTCCTGGTCGAGCAGGGACTTTGCCTTGGTGGCGGCGGCCTCGGTCAGGATCACGCCGTGCGTCTTGGCGCTCGACTCGTTTTGCACCGTCATTGCTTCTCCTACATGCCTCATCGTTGGGTGGCTTCGTTCTAGGTTCGAGCCCGCTGGTCTCGCGTTAGGCGGCCCGATCCGCCCGGAAAAAGCCCACTGCATCAACGGTACCTTGCAGGACCGCTATTCCCGAGTCGCGCCGCCACCACCGACGCCAATCCCATGAGCTGATTGGCCGCGTCGGCCTGCGCCAGCCGCACCGATCCGGCGTGATCGGCAATGGACAGGGCGGCCATGATGCCCGCCGAGCGCACCGTGGCGTTGTCCAGCCCGACCTGGCCGGCCAGCACGATCACCGGCACTCCCCGCGGCCGGGCCGCGTCCGCGAGAAAACCGACCACCTTGCCGTGCAGCGACTGTTCGTCGAAGCGCCCTTCCCCGGTGACGATGAGCTCCGCGGTGTCCAGATCGTCCTCCAGGCGGGTGTGATGGGCGATGATCGCCGCGCCCGACTCGCACCGGCCGCCGAGCGCCAGCAGCCCGGCGCCGAGCCCACCGGCGGCCGCCGCGCCCGGCTCGGCGCTGACGTCACGCCCGGCCACCGCTTCGAGGATGAGCGCCCACGCCTGCAGTCGGACCTCCAGCGCCGCGACCGTGACCGTGTCCGCGCCCTTCTGCGGCCCGAACACCCTGGCGGCCCCCCAGGGTCCGAGCAGGGGGTATTCGGTGTCGGAGGCGGCGATGAGCTCCACGTTGGCCAGCTGGCGGCGGGCGGAATCCAGGCCGCCGAGCTCGGCGATCATGCCCTGCCCGCCGTCGGTGCACGCGCTGCCGCCGAGCCCGACCACGATCCGCGTCGCGCCGGCCCGCATCGCCTCGGCGATCAGCTGTCCCACTCCCCTGCTGTGGGCCGCCATCGCGGTCTCCGGCGTGGGTGGACCCCCCAGCAGGGCCAGGCCACACGCCTGCGCGCATTCGAGGTAGGCGGTGGTCGTGGCGGGGTCGAACAGCCACTCCGCCTCGACCATGGTGGACAGCGGCCCGGACACCCGCAGGCGACGCGTCTTGCTCCCCAGCCGGCTGGCGAGCACCTCGACGAAGCCGGGACCGCCGTCGGACTGCGGGGCGACGATGAAGCGGTCGCCCGGGCGGCACCGGGTCCACCCGGTCGCGATCGCCGCGGCGGCCTCCACGGCCGTCATGCTGTCGCCATAACAATCCGGAGCCACCAGGACGAGCATGGCGGGCAGCTGCAGACGCCCGGGAGCGAGGCCAAAGCCGGCGTCATCCGACGCCATCGACCCGTCGTCCATCACAGGCAGCCATTCATCACGTGTAAGAGTAGGGCCAAGTGAGCCGCTGACGCAGGTCTAATAGCGAGGCACTCCAAGCCAATTCCGAGACCGGCCATCCGCGAAGTAACCTGGCCTCTGTGAAGCTGATGGGCCGTAAGAAGGGCCAAGACGATCTTGACGACGGCGCGGCCGCACTCGATGCCGCCGGCGACCCCGAGACGACCGCTCGGGGATCGCGCGGCACGAGCCCCAAGGGCCGCCCGACGCCCAAGCGCAACGAAGCGCGTCGCACGCCGCGCAAGGGACCCGTCGCGCCCGCACCGATGACCGCGTCGGAGGCGCGGGCCCGCCGCAAATCGCTGGCCGGCCCCAAGCTGAGCCGCGAGGAGCGCAAGGCCGACCGGACCGCCAACCGCGCCAAGATGGCGAATCGCCGGGAACGCATGATGGCCGGCGACGAGGCCTACCTGCTGCCGCGCGACCAGGGCCCGGTCCGGCGCTACGTGCGCGACGTGGTGGACGCCCGGCGCAACCTGCTGGGCCTGTTCATGCCGGCGACCCTGTTCCTGATGTTCGCCATGTTCACCACCCCGCAGCTGCAGCTGTACGTCTCCCCGGCAATGCTGCTGCTGATGGCCGTGATGCTGGTCGACGGGCTGCTGCTGGGCCGCAAGGTGAGCAGGCGGGTGGACGCGAAGTTCCCGGACAACACCGAAAGCCGTTGGAAGTTGGGCCTTTACGCCGCCAGCAGGGCGTCGCAGATGCGCCGGCTGCGCACGCCGCGGCCCCAGGTCAAGCGCGGCGCCGATGTCGAGTAGGCCCGGCTGAGCGCGGTGCGCACGCTGGTGCTCGGCGGGATCCGGTCGGGCAAATCCCGGTGGGCGGAGGACGCCATCGCCGGGGCGCTGCCGGCCGGACAGCCGGTGTGTTACCTGGCCCCCGGCCCGACCGGGACGGGTGACGCGGCCTGGGCGGACCGGGTCGCCGAGCACCGCGAGCGCCGGCCGGGGCATTGGTCGACGATCGAAACCGACGACATCGCACGCCAATTGCGCGGGTCCCCGGACGTCCCGACGCTCGTCGATGACCTCGGCGCCTGGTTGACCGGCACGCTGGACCGCCACAACGGATGGGACGGCGGGCCGGTGCCGGCCGCGGTCCGCGACACGATCGAATCCACGCTCGCCGCCGTCGGCGACTTTCATTCCACGTTGGTGCTGGTCAGCCCGGAGGTCGGCCTGGCCGTCGTCCCGGCCACCGCGTCCGGGCGCCGGTTCGCCGACGAACTGGGCGCCCTCAACCAGCGGCTCGCCGAGCTCTGCGACCGGGTGGTCCTGGTGGTGGCCGGGCAGGCGGTGCCGATCAAGCCGTCGGGAGCCTGATGGAATTCGCCCCGGTATCGCCGCCCGATGCGGGCGTCGCCGCTGCCGCCCGCGCCCGCCAGGACACCCTGACCAAGCCGAGGGGCGCGCTGGGCCGCCTCGAGGACCTCTCGGTGTGGATCGCGTCGTGCCAAGGTCATTGTCCGCCAAGGCAATTCGAGCGCGCCCGGGTGGTGGTGTTCGCCGGTGACCACGGCGTCGCCCGGTCCGGGGTATCGGCCTACCCGCCGGAAGTGACCACCCAGATGGTCGCCAACTTCGAGGCCGGCGGGGCGGCGATCAACGTGCTGGCCGACCTCGCCGGGGCGACGGTGCGCGTCGCGGACCTGGCGGTGGCGGGCGACGCGCCGGCGCGGCGGATCGATGCGCACAAGGTGCGCCGCGGCAGCGGCGACATCGCGGTCGAAGACGCCCTCACCCACGACGAGACCGTCGCAGCGATCGCCGCGGGCCGCGCCATCGCCGACGAGGAGGTCGACTCGGGCGCCGACCTGCTCATCGCCGGGGACATGGGGATCGGAAACACCACCCCGGCGGCGGTGCTGGTGGCGGCGCTGACGAACACCGAGCCGGTCGCGGTGGTGGGCTTCGGCACCGGGATCGACGACGCCGGATGGGCGCGCAAGACGGCCGCGGTGCGCGACGCCCTGTTCCGGACGCGGCCGGTGCTGCCCGACCCGGTGGCGTTGCTGCGCCGCGGCGGCGGCGCCGACCTGGCCGCGATCGCCGGCTTCTGCGCACAGGCCGCGGTGCGGCGCACCCCGCTGCTGCTCGACGGGATGGCGGTGACGGCCGCCGCGTTGGTCGCCGAGCGGCTGGCTCCCGGCGCGCGGCTGTGGTGGCAGGCCGGTCATCGCTCCACCGAGCCGGGTCATGCCCTGGCGCTGGCCGAGCTCGGCCTGGAGCCGATCCTGGATCTGCGGATGCGGCTGGGTGAGGGAAGCGGCGCCGCGCTGGCGCTGCCGGTACTGCGCGCCGCGGTGGCCACATGCGCGTCGATGGCCACGTTCGCGCAGGCGGGGGTCTCCGAGCGGGCCGCTCCCCCGTCGTGATGCGTTCGCTGGCAACGGCTTTCGCGTTCGGCACGGTGCTGCCCGTCCCGCAGTCGCACGACGCCCCGATGGGCCGCGGCGCCATGACGGCGCTGCCGGTGGTGGGCGCGGTCTTGGGCGCTGTGGCCGCGGCCGTGACGTGGGGCGGGGCCTGGGCCTTCGGGGCGTCCAGCCCGCTGTCCGGCCTGGTCGCGGTCGCGGCACTGCTGCTGGCGACGCGCGGCCTGCACATCGACGGCGTGGCCGACACGACCGACGGGCTGGGCTGTTACGGGCCGCCCGAGCGGGCGCTGGCGGTGATGCGGGACGGGTCGACCGGCCCGTTCGGTGCGGCGGCCGTCGTCTTGGTGATCGCGCTGCAGGGCCTGGCGTTCGCGGCGCTCGGGGCGGCGGGCAGGCCGGGAATCGTCGGCGTCGCCGTGGTGGTGTTCGCCGGCCGGGTCGCCGCGGTGGCGGCCGGCCGCCGTTCGGTGCCGGCGGCCGCCGGCAGCGCCCTGGGGGTGCGGGTGGCCGGCAGCCAGCCGGTGATCGTGGTGGCGGCCTGGGTCGCGGTGCTGCTCGCCGTCTCGCCGGCGGGGGGACCGCGGCCGTGGCAGGGCCCGGTCGCGGTGCTGGCGGGCCTGTGCTGCGGCGCGGTGCTGGTGTGGCACTGCGTGCGCCGCTTCGGCGGCATCACCGGTGACGTGCTGGGCGCCGTCATCGAGCTGACGACGACGGTGGCGGCCGTGACGCTCGCCGGACTGGTGCGGTTCTAGGGCGAGCGCCCGGCTGGCCGGGCGCGGTTAGCCAACCCGCGAGTGTGAACTTATCTTCACGCTCGCGGCCGAACGTGAAACCAACTTCACGTTCGGCCCACCGGCCCCTAGCCCAGCCTGGCCATCCAGCCATGGGTGTCGGCGAAGGTCCCCCGCTGGATTCCGGTCAGCGTGTCGCGCAGCGCCATCGTCACCTCGCCGGGCTGGCCGTCGGCGACGGTGAACTCGGTGTCGCCGTACTTCACGTTCGAGACCGGGGTGATCACGGCGGCGGTGCCGCAGGCGAACACCTCGGTGATCTCACCGGCGGCCGCCTTCTTCTGCCACTCGTCGATGTCGATCTTGCGTTCCTCGACCGAGAATCCGGCGTCAATCGCCAACTGCAGCAACGAATCCCGGGTGATCCCCGGCAACAGCGAGCCGGACAGCTCCGGGGTGACCAACCGCGCCGACCCGCCGCTGCCGAACACGAAGAAGATGTTCATGCCGCCCATCTCCTCGACGAAGCGCCGTTCGACGGCGTCCAGCCACACCACCTGGTCGCACCCGTGCGCGGCGGCCTCGGCCTGCGCCAGCAGGGAGGCGGCGTAGTTGCCGCCGAACTTGGCCGCGCCGGTGCCGCCGGGGCTGGCCCGCACGTAGTCCGTCGACACCCACACCGTGACGGGGTTGATCCCGCCCTTGAAGTACGCCCCGGCCGGGGACGCGATCAGCAGGTACCGGTACCGCTTCGACGGCCGCACGCCCAGCCCGGGCTCGGTGGCGATCATGAACGGGCGCAGATACAACGCCTCCTCGCCGCCGGCGGCGGGAACCCAGGCCTTGTCGACGGCGACGAGCTGACACAGCGAGCCCATGAACAGTTCGTCGGGCAGCTCGGGCATCGCGAGCCGGCGCGCCGACGACCTCAGCCGGGCGGCGTTGGCCTCGGCGCGGAACGACACGACCGAGCCGTCCGCCCAGCGGTAGGCCTTGAGCCCTTCGAAGATCTCCTGCGCGTAGTGCAGCACGATCGCCGACGGGTCCAGCTCGATCGGGCCGTACGGCATGACGCGCGCGTTGTGCCAGCCCCGCTCGTCGTCGTAATCGATCGACACCATGTGGTCGGTGAAGTACTTGCCGAAACCGGGCTCGGCCAGGATGGCTTCGCGGTCCGCGTCGGACGTGGGGTTGGCCGAGCGCGAAACCGTGAACTCGAGGGAGCCGCTGGTCATGGGGCTGATTGTATATCCGCCTGCGACCGGGCTTTTCACCTGAACCTGCGGCATCACCGGGTTTTCGCTTCGACGAAGGGCGGCCGCACCACTTCGCATTCGGCGGCGCGCCCGCGGATGTCGACGGTGAGGTGCTGGCCGTCGTCGATCCCGGCGTCGGCGTCGATCAGCGCCAGCCCGATGCCGACTTGCAGCGTCGGGGAGAAGGTCCCCGACGTGGTGACCCCGACCGGCGTGTCGCCGGCGAGCACCGTCAGCCCGGGGCGCAGCACACCGCGGCCGACCATCCGCAGCCCGCGCAGCAGCCGCCGCGGCCCCACCGCCTTCTCCGCCAGCAGCGCGTCGCGGCCGAAGAAGGCGTCCTTCTTCCACCCGATCGCCCAGCCGCATCGGGCCTGCAGCGGCGAAATGTCCAGCCCCAGTTCGTGCCCGTGCAGCGGGTAGCCCATCTCGGTGCGCAGCGTGTCGCGGGCGCCCAGGCCGGCGGGCTCGCCGCCGGCGGCGCGGACCGCCGCGGCCAGCGCGTCGAACACCACGCCCGCGGAGTCCCACGGCGGCAGCAGCTCGTAGCCGTGCTCTCCGGTGTATCCGGTCCGGCATACTCGCACCGGCACGCCCGCGTAGGAGGCGTCGGCGTAACCCATGTAATCCATGCCGGTCGGCAGGCCCAGCTCGCCGAGCACCTCCGTCGAGCGCGGCCCCTGCACCGCCAGGACCGCGTAGGAGCGATGTTCGTTGGTGATGGTCAGGCCGGACTCCAAACCGGAGTCAGCGGCCGCCTGCAGCGCCTCGACCACCGCGGCGGTGTTGGCCGCGTTGGGCACCAGGAAGATCTCGTCGTCGCTGACGTAGTAGGCGATCAGGTCGTCGATGACGCCGCCGGATTCGGTGCAGCACAACGTGTATTGCGCCTTGCCCGGACCGATGCGGCTCAAGTCGTTGGTAAGCGTGGAGTTGACGAATGCGGCCGCTCCCGGCCCACGGATCAACGCCTTACCGAGGTGGCTGACGTCGAACAGACCGACCGCGTTGCGGGTGGCGTTGTGCTCGCTGACGGTGCCGGCGTACGACACCGGCATCAGCCAGCCGCTGAACTCGGCGAAGCTGGCCCCCAGGTCGCGGTGGCGCTCTTCCAACGGGCCATGCTGTAGGTCATCGGTCACGACGATTCACCCTAATCGCGGGAGCTGGCACACTTGGGTGGGTGGTCGATTCCCCCGACTTCGAAGCGCTTGAGGCCGCCGGAATCTCTCGCGCGCGGGAGCGGGCCGACCTGATCAAGTACCTGGACGAACTCGGCTTCACCGCCGAGGAGATGGTGGAGGCCGAACGGCGCGGACGGCTGTTCGGGCTCGCCGGTGACGTCCTGCAGTGGTCGGGGCGCCCGATCCACACGATGGCGACCGCGGCCGAACAGCTCGGCCTCTCGCCCGAGGAGGTCGCCCAGGCGTGGGGTTTGCTCGGCCTGACCGTCGCCGGCCCCGACGTTGCGGTGCTGAGCCAGGCCGACGTCGACGCGCTGGCGACCTGGGTCGCCCTGAAGACGGTGGTGGGTGAGGACGGCGCGTCCGGAATGCTGCGGGTGCTCGGCGCCGCGATGGCCCGCCTCGCCGAGGCGGAGTCGACGGCGATCCGGGCCGGGACGCCGGACATCCAGATGGCCTACACCAACGACGAGCTCGCCACGGCGCAGGCCTACCGGGCGGTCGCGGAGTTCGTGCCGAGGATTTCGGCGCTGATCGACGTCGTTCACCGCCACCACCTGACCAGCGCCCGCACCCACTTCGAGGGCGTCCTTCGCGACACCTCGGCGAGCGTGGTGTGCGGCATCGGTTTTGCGGATCTATCCGGCTTCACCGTGCTCACCCGCGCTCTGACCCCCGCGCAGCTTTCGGATTTGCTCAACGAGTTCGCCGGCACCGTGGCGGACGTGGTGCATCGCGACGGCGGCCGGGTGGTGAAGTTCATCGGCGACGAGGTGATGTGGGTAAGCGCGTCACCGGAGCGCCTGGCCAGGGCGGCGGTCGACCTGGTCGACCATCCGCGGGCCCGCGAGGAGGGCCTGCAGGTCCGGGCCGGCCTGGCCTTCGGCAGCGTCCTGGCGATCAACGGGGACTACTTCGGCGGCCCGGTCAACCTGGCGGCGCGTCTGGTCGGGGCCGCGTCCCCGTGCCAGATCCTGGCCGACTCGGCGCTGCACGAGCAATTGCCGGACTGGCCGGCCACGGCCCGTGGCCCCTTTGACCTCAAGGGTTTCGACGACCCCGTGATCGCCTTCGAGCTGCAGGCCGGGGGCGCCGCCGATCCCGGCGCGGGCCCCGCCGATTAGGGTAAAAGGCCGTGACCACCGATTTGAGCTATCAAGGCCCCGCCGTCAACGTCGCCGCGTCGCTGCCCAAACGGGCGGTGGGCTCGTCGGTATTGATCGTGCCGGTCGTCTCGACCGGCGACGAGGACAGGCCGGGCGCGGTGGTGGCCCCGGGTGGGTCGCCGCTGCCGGCCGACGCGGTCGCCGAAATCGAATCCGGCCTGCGGGCCCTGGAGGCCACCGGCGGCAGCGAGCAGGTCCACCGCCTGGTGGTGCCGTCGCTGCCGGTGTCCAGCGTGCTGGCGATCGGACTGGGTAAACCGCGACCCGAGTGGCCCGCCGACACGATCCGTCGGGCCGCCGGTGTGGCGGCGCGGTCGCTGGGCACCGCCGAGGCGGTGCTCCTCACGCTGCCCGGTGACTTCGACGCCGACGTCTGCTCGGCAGCCGTCGAGGGACTCATCCTCGGCAGCTACCGGTTCACCGAGTTCCGCAGCGGCAAGACCGCGCCGAAAGACAAAGGGCTGAGCAAGATCACCGTGCTGTCGGCCGCGAAGGAGGCCAAAGCCGCCAGCGCCCACGGCGCGGCCGTGGCGACCGCGGTGGCCACCGCCCGTGACTTCGTCAACACGCCGCCGAGCCACCTGTTTCCCGCCGAATTCGCCAGGCGCGCAAGGTCACTGGGTGAGTCCGTGGGTCTCGAGGTCGAGGTGCTCGACGAGAAGGCGCTGCAGAAGGCGGGCTATGGCGGCGTGATCGGGGTCGGCCAGGGCTCGTCGAGGCCGCCACGGCTGGTGCGGCTGACCCACCGGGGGTCGAAGCTGGCCAAGAAGCCGAAGCAGGCGAAGCGGGTCGCGTTGGTCGGCAAGGGCATCACGTTCGACACCGGCGGCATCTCGATCAAGCCGGCAGCGTCGATGCACCACATGACCTCGGACATGGGCGGCGCGGCCGCAGTCATCGCCACGGTGGCCCTGGCGGCGCAGCTGCGGTTGCCGATCGACGTGATCGCCACCGTGCCGATGGCCGAGAACATGCCGTCGGGCACGGCGCAGCGTCCGGGCGACGTGTTGACGCAGTACGGCGGGATCACCGTCGAGGTGCAGAACACCGACGCCGAGGGCCGGCTGATCCTCGCCGACGCCATCGTGCGGGCGTGCGAGGACAACCCGGACTACCTGATCGAGACGTCCACGCTGACGGGCGCGCAGACGGTGGCGTTGGGCGCCCGCATCCCCGGGGTGATGGGCAGCGACGAGTTCCGCGACCGCGTCGCGGCGATCTCGCAGCGGGTGGGCGAGAACGGCTGGCCGATGCCGCTGCCCGACGAGCTCAAGGACGACCTGAAGTCGACCGTCGCGGACCTGTCCAACATCAGCGGGCAGCGCTTCGCCGGCATGCTGGTGGCGGGGGTGTTCCTGCGCGAATTCGTCGCCGAGGGCGTGGGCTGGGCGCACATCGACGTGGCCGGCCCGGCGTACAACACCAGCGGCCCGTGGGGCTACACGCCCAAGGGCGGCACCGGTGTGCCGACCCGCACCATGTTCGCGGTGCTCGAAGACATCTGCGAAAAGGGCTAGTGAACGGCTAGCGCCTTCCGGTCAGCAGCGAGAACACGGCGCGCTGCACCTGGCGGCGCGGCCAGCCGGTCGCGCCGTCGGCGGCCAGCGCGGCGTTGGCGGCGTTGCGCCCGCAGGCACCGTGCACCGAACCGCCCGGGGTCGCCGACGCGCTGCCCAGATAGAGCCCCTGCACCGGGGTTTCGGCGCGGCCCATGCCGGGCGCAGGACGGAAGATCAGCATCTGCTGCAATTGCGCGGTGCCGCCGTTGAGCGCACCCATGTGCAGGTTGGCGTCGCTGGCCTCCAGGTCCGACGGCCGTTGCACGAACCGGTCGATGACGGCCGAACCGAAGCCCGGCGCGTGTTCCTCGATGACCCCGTCCACCGCTTCGGCGAGCCGATCGGCCGACGCGTCGTCGGCGACATTGCGCGGCAAATGCGTGTAGGCCCAGACACTTTCGGTACCCTTAGGCGACCTGCTGGGGTCGGCCGTGGTGGTCTGTCCCAACAACATGAACGGATGCTCGGGCACCACCCGGGTGTTGAGGTCGGCCATCCAGCGGACCAGCCCGTCGCCGTCGGCGCCCAAATGAACGGTGCCCACGCCGTGCAGATTCTTCGCCCGCCACGGAACCGGGCGGGCGAGCGCGTAGTTGACCTTCACCACCGGCGGATCCCACACGAAGTGCTCGAGGTCGCGTAACAGCTTGGGCGGCAAGGCATCCGCGGGCAACATGTCGCAGAACAGCCGCGGCGCCGTCACGTCGGCGACGACGGCCCGCCGCGCCGCAACCGTGCGCCCCTCTGCCGTAGTCACCCCCACCGCACGGCCGCCGCGCACCTCGATGCGGGACACGTTCTGATTGCACTCGATTCGCGCGCCCGCGGAGCGGGCGCGGTTGACCAGGGCGGCCGTCAACTGCCCGGAACCCCCGACCGGCACGGGCCAGCCGCAGTCTTGGGCCAGCATCGTCATCAGGAACCCCATGGCGCCGCTGATCGGGGCGTCCGGCGGGACGTCGGCGTGCATCGCGTTGCCCAACAGCATCACTCGCGGCGCCTCCCCGGCGAACAGCTCGCTGGCCATGGTGGTGGCCGGCTGCACCAGCAGCCGCGCCACCCGGAGCGCCTCGGAGGTCCCGAGCTTGGTCAGCAGCCGCATCAGCGGACGCACGGGTGGGAAGGGCGCCAACATCGCGTCGAGCAGCGGCGCCTTGATCCGCTGCCACAACTGGACCGCCCGCCACCAGTTGTCGCCGTCGGCCGGTTCCCGGCGCGCGAATTCCGTTGCCGTGCGGGCGGGGTCGTGGTAGACGACGGGCGGGTCGTCATCGGCCGCGCTGCGCGGATGTCCGACCACCGCGGGCGCGTGTGACCACCGCAGGCCGTGGTCTTCCAGCCCCAGCGCCCCGATCGCGGGTGAGGCCACCGTCATCGGGTAGTAGGAGCTGAACAGGTCGGTGATGTAGCCCGGCGTCAGCTCGGCGCTGCGCACCGCGCCGCCCGGTTCCGGCTGGGCCTCGAGCACCACCACGTCCCACCCGGCGTCGGCGAGCATCGAGGCGGCGACCAGCCCGTGGTGTCCCGCCCCGATGACGACGGCGTCGGCGGTGTCCCGCACGCTCATTTCACCTGGCTGGGCACCTTGCGCTCCGCCAGTGCCCCCAGCCGCCACAGGCACTCCTTGTTGCGCGGATAGGCCGCGGCCAACGCGAGCGAATCGGGGACGGCCCCCATCGGGCCTTCGACAGGCACCTCGATCATCTCCACCCGGCAGCCCTGCGGTGTCTCATGCAGCAGCATGGTGATCCGCGCGGCGCCCAGCGGCCCCAGGCGGGCGCAGAGCACGAGTTTGTGCGGCGGTTCGTTCTCCTCCACCACGGTCGCGTCGTTGATCACCAACGGCCAGATCCCGATCGAGTGCCGGATCGAGGAGCCGGGCTCCGGCCAGTTCGGATCGACCGCCCGCATGCGGCTGTTGCCCACCACCCACTGGGTGTAGGTCCACCCTTGCGCCAGGACTTCCCACACCCGCTCGCAAGGCGCGGCCACGTCCCGCGTCGCACTCAGCACCACGTCGCATCCCCTCTCGGCTATCGCGGCGGAATACCCAGGAATCGGGCGCTGTATCCGGTCAACTTCGCGTTTACCGGCCTCCCGCAGCGGCTAATCTCCCTCCGATCGAAAACCCGTACGAAGAAAGGCGAGATCGTGACGGTGCGACGGTTGATCCTCGGAGTGGGGGCCGTGCTTTTGCTGGCCGGCGTGATCGGGCTGCTGGCGCCGGTCTCGATTTCGGACGGCAACGGCCATTCGATCGGGTGCGGGAACGCCGTGGCCACGGACCTTTCCGCGGCCAGAAGCGCGAACAACAACAGCGTGGCGAACATCCCGATCCTCAACCAAGTCGTCCCGCACACCGATTACGTGGCGCAGTGCCAGTCGTCGGTGGGCAGCCGGCGCATGTGGTCGATCCCGCTGGCCGTCGTCGGGCTGATCGCGATCGGCGGAACGCTGCTGACTGGCCGCCAGGGCGCCGCGCGGACGGGCATCTAAAGGCGCGTCAGATCACCCGCATCCGCGCGAAGTTGCGCAGGCCTTGCGGCGCCAGGCGCGAAAGGCCGTACAGGGCATAGGCTTCCGGCGCCACCGGGCGAATCGGTTTCTTCTTCTGCACCGACGACAGGATCGCGTTGGCGACCTTGTCGGGGCCGTAGCGGCGTAGCGCGAACATCTTGCCCAGCTGGCCGCGCCGGCCGTCGACCTGTTCGCCCTTGCCCGCGGGAGCGTCGAACCGGGTGGTGTTGATGATGTTGGTGTCGATGACGCCCGGGCAGATCGTGGTCAGCCCCACCCCGGCGGCGTCGAGTTCAGCGCGCAGGCAGTCGGAGAACATGTAGGTCGCGGCCTTGGACGTGCAGTAGGCGTTCAGCGACTGCAGCGGCGCGTAGGCCGCCATCGACGACACGTTGACGATGTAGCCGCCGGTGCCCCGCTCGACCAGCCGCCGCGCGAAGGACCGGCACCCGTTGACCACGCCGCCCAGGTTGACGTCGAGCACCCGGTCGAACTGTTCGGCCGGGGTGTCCAGGAATCCGCCCGCCTGCCCGATGCCGGCGTTGTTGACCACGATGTCGGGCACGCCGTGCTCGGCGCTCACCCGCTCGGCGAACGCCTCCACGGCCTGGGCGTCGGACACGTCCAGCACATAAGCATGCGCGACGCCGCCGCGGGTGGCGATCTCCGCGGCGGTGGCCTTGACGGCCGCTTCGTCGATGTCGCTGACAACCAGCTCGGCGCCCTCACGGGCGAACGCGAACGCCGTCTCGCGGCCGATTCCGCTGCCGGCGCCCGTGACCGACACCAGGGTGTCGCCGAAGGCCCCGCGGGGACGCCCGACCTGCGCGCGCAGCAGCGCGCGGCTGGGCGGCTTGCCCTCGGCGAGATCGGCGAAGTCGTGCACGGCCGCGGCCATCACCTGGGGGTGCGACATCGGCGAGAAGTGACCGGCCCTGATGTCGCGCCGCCACAGCCGCGGCACGAAGCGGGGCGTGTGGTCATAGCCGTACGGGCGCACGTACTTGTCTCTGGTGTTGACGATCAACTGCACCGGCACGTCGACGACGTGGATGCCCTGCCCACGGCCGGCGAACGAGCGAAAGTAGTTGGCGGGATAGGTTTTCACCGAACGGGCGGCGTCCCGGGCCAGGCGGGGCGAGTGGTGGATCTGCTCGGCTGCGATGTTGTCCACCGCGTTTCGCCGAAGCGCCGGGATCGACAGCGTCAGGCGCAGGAGCAGCGGCGCGAGCACCGGGATCGAGAAGAAGATCATGTACGTCAGTCGCAGCGCCTGGCTGATGGCGCGGACGAAAGTGCGCGGGCGCCAGGGCGCCCGCAGACCGCTCAAGATGTAGTCGACCAGTTGGTCCTGGCTCGGTCCGGACACCGACGTGAACGTCGCGACCCGGTCCCCGGCGCCGGGCCGCTTGAGGTAGTGCCACACCCCCACCGAGCCCCAGTCGTGGGCGAGCACGTGCACGGGCCGGCCTGGGCTCAGCTCGCCGGTCACCGCGGCGAAGTCGTCGGCGAACCGGTCCATGGTGTACGCCGACACCGGCTTGGGGGCCGAGGATTGACCGACACCGCGATTGTCGTAGCGAAGGATGCGAAACCGGTCGGCCAGCAGCGGCACGACGCCGTCCCACAGCACGTGCGAGTCGGGGAAGCCGTGCACCAGCACGACGGTGGGGCCGTCGGGGTTGCCCTCTTCGAAGACCGCGATTCGCGCGCCGTCGGCGCTGTCGACGAAATGCTGGGCTAGCGGTTGTGTTGCCGGCACCGGTACCTCCCCGCTTCAAGTGCAGTGGCCACACCGTAGCAAGGGCGTTCCGGCCGTCCCGGCAACCGCGCGCGGTCCGCCCTGGATGTGTGCCGGCGCGGACGCAGTGACAGGATAGTTTTGGATAGCTGCTCCGAACGGCTAGCGAGATGTTCGACCCGCCCCCGACCCACGAGCGATCGAGGAGTCAAAACGATGGCCTTCTCCGTCCAGATGCCGGCACTCGGTGAAAGCGTCACCGAGGGGACGGTCACCCGCTGGCTCAAGCAGGAAGGCGACACGGTCGAACTCGACGAACCCCTCGTCGAGGTGTCCACCGACAAGGTCGACACCGAAATCCCCTCGCCCGCGGCCGGTGTGCTGACCAAGATCGTCGCCCAGGAGGACGACACCGTCGAGGTGGGCGGCGAGCTGGCCGTCATCGGCGACGCGGCGGAGAGCGGCCCCGGGGGCGGTTCGGAGGGTGGCGGATCCGAGGCGGCGCCGCAGGCGCCGAGCCAGCCGGAGCCGCAGGCCGAGTC
>NZ_LZJG01000230.1:0-727 GCF_001667785.1 Mycobacterium sp. E3247
CGGGTGCGGTTGCCGACCGCGTTGGTGCCGTCCTTGAGCGTCTCGATCCGGCGCACGTCCATGCGCACCGACGCGTAGAACTTCAGGGCCTTTCCACCCGTGGTGGTTTCCGGGCTGCCGAACATCACGCCGATCTTCTCGCGCAGCTGGTTGATGAAGATCGCGGTGGTGCCCGAATTGTTCAGCGCGCCAGTCATTTTCCGCAACGCCTGGCTCATCAGCCGGGCCTGCAACCCGACGTGGCTGTCACCCATCTCGCCCTCGAGTTCCGCGCGCGGCACCAGCGCCGCCACCGAGTCGATGACCAGGATGTCCAGCGCGCCGGAGCGGATCAGCATGTCGGCGATCTCGAGGGCCTGCTCCCCCGTGTCGGGCTGGCTGACCAGCAGGGAATCGGTGTCCACGCCGAGCTTCTTGGCGTAATCGGGGTCCAGGGCGTGCTCGGCGTCGATGAACGCCGCGACGCCACCGGCGGCCTGGGCGTTGGCCACCGCGTGCAGGGCGACGGTGGTCTTACCCGAGGATTCCGGGCCGTAGATCTCCACGACCCGGCCGCGGGGCAGACCGCCGATGCCCAGGGCCACGTCCAGTGCGATGGATCCGGTCGGGATGACCGAGATCGGCTGACGCATCTCGTCGCCGAGACGCATCACCGAGCCTTTGCCGTAGCTCTTTTCGATCTGGGCCATCGCCAGTTCGAGAGCCTTCTCGCGGTCGGGGGCTTGCG
>NZ_LZJG01000231.1:0-5316 GCF_001667785.1 Mycobacterium sp. E3247
CGCCTCCTCGGCGGCCTTGAGCCGGTTGGGGGGGACGTCGGTGGCCCGCATGGACTGCGACATGTCGATGACCAGCACGACCACCGCGCGGTTGCGCGGGATGCGCATGTCGTGGGTGGGTGTGGCCATCGCGACGGTCAGCAGTACCAGTGAGGTCGCCAGCAGGATCGTCGGCACGTGCCGCCACCGGCTGGGGTGCGCAGGCGCGACCCGCTCCAGCACCTCCATGTTGGCAAAGCGCAGCACGCGCCGGCGGCGGGCGAACTGCAGCACGACGTAGATGCCCAGGACCAGCAGAACGGCGAGCAGGAACAGGAAGAACCACGCGTTCTGGAAGCCGGTGACCGACACGGGGCCCAGCAGGGGCAACTTCATGTCCAGCCACACTATGCGCCGAACGTCGGCGCTGCACCGCGCCTACCGGGCGGTCACCCCACGACGAGGTCGCGGCGCTGCGTGAACTTGATGTCCAGGCTGCGCAGATGGGTCTGCAAACCGGCGTCCTGAATGGGAATCAGGTGGGCGGGCCGATCGGTCTCGTTGTAGTGGGCGTGCCACATTCCGGGCGGCGTGGTGAAGGCGCCGCCCGCCTGCCACTCGACCCGGATGGGGTTGACTATGTCGCCGTGCTCGTCGAGGCGGGTCCCCAGCAGGGTGTAGCAGCCGCTTTCCGGCGCGTCGAGGATCAGGTCGAGGGCGACCGATTGATGCCGGTGCGGGCGCTGCACCTGATTGGCCGGAAGCACGCCGAACATCGCCCACAGCACGTGGGTGATGGTCAGCGTCTGCTCCTGGTTGGCGTTGGCGAGCAGGACGCTGACCCGGCTCTTCTCGTTGGCGCCGGGCTGCGACGCGATCTCTTCGAGCTTGGCCACCGCATCCGCACGGCAGAACTTCGTCGCACGGAAGCGCGGCTGGGTCGCTTCGGCCCCGAGGTAACGCAGCAGCGGCTCGTCGTGCACCCAGTACATCGCCGTTTCGGCGGCGGCGTAGAACACGGTGTGGGTGCCGGCGGGCAGCGTCAGGAAGTCGCCCTTCTCGAACTCGACGAGGTGGCCGTTGACCGCCGCGAAGCCACGCCCGTAGAGGACGTAGTACAGCTGGGAGGTGGCGTTGGGGCTGGCGTCGATCTGCTCGCCGCGGCGAATGCGCACGAAGTTGGCCAACAGCGCGGGGCTGGTCGCCGCACCGGTGTTGATGCCAAGTTCTTTCGACAGGTCGAGGGGGAAGATTCCGGTCGGCTGATCGACGTAGATCTCCGGGTCAAAGCGGGAAATCGGAACCTGCGGCGCGAGCCCGGACCCGATGGGATTGGCGGCTTTGGAGTATTCGAAGTAGCACGCGTCGTCGGCCCAGTCTTCGAAGCGGCCCTCGAAGCCGTACTCGGCGACGTTGATCATCGGTGCGGGAATCGTCGGATCCAGGTTGGGGACCAGCGACTGGTTCGTTTCCAGAGTGGACATGGCGAAGGGTCCTTAAGCTCGGGTACGTCTTACATCTGTAATGTATCTATCTTGTATCTAAGCGTCAAGACCAGCTGCGACCGGAATCGCTTGGTGTACGGTCGACTGCCTGAGATACGACTTAGCTACGGGGAAGGTAGCAGTGGCAACGATCGACCCGCGGCCGGGCACGGCCAAGGACCGCGCGCTGGACTACGTCAAGACGCGGGTGCTGACCGGCGCGTTCCCCGGCGGGGAGCTGATCAGCGAGGGCGACGTCGCCACGGCGCTGGGGATGTCCCGCACGCCGGTGCGCGAGGCGTTCCTGCGGCTGGAGGCCGAGGGCCTGCTGCGGCTGTACCCCCAACGCGGCGCGCTGGTTGTCCCCGTGTCACCCGACGAGGTCCGATCGGTGATGGAGGCGCGACTGGTGCTCGAGCAGTTCGCCGCGACGAAGGTGGTGGGCCGCGGCCCGGCCGTGTGCGCCGCGGTTTTCGAGCGGATGTCGGCCGAGCTCGAGCGGCAGCGCGCCGCCGTCGACCGCACCGATTGGCCCGAATTCCTCGACGCCGACCGCGCCTTCCACGCCGTGACGCTGGCCGAGTCGGGGAACGTCATCCTGGCGGGTTTCTACGCGTCGCTGCGGGATCGGCAGATGCGGATGATCGGCGAGTCGGCGCTGCGCGACCCCGACCGGGTGAGGACGATCCTGGACGAGCACCGCGAGATCGCCGAGGCGCTGCGTGACGGCGACGCCCCCCGAGCGCTGCGCGCGGTGCAGACGCACCTGGCCGGCACGGTGCGCGCCATCGGGCTCGCCGCCGACCTGCTCTGACCCCCGGCCCAATTGTGTTAGAAGTCCGTCTTTTCGGGGAAATCCTCGTCGAGATGGCGCCCACCCCGGGAGCCGTTATGACAGGAGCTGAAATGGTCGGATCCATCATCCTCGCCATCATCGTGGGGGCGATCATCGGTGTCGTCGCCCGCCTGGTGATGCCGGGCAAGCAGAACGTCGGCATGATCATGACCGTCGTGATCGGCGCCGTAGGCGGCCTGATCGGTTCGGCGGTCGCCAGCCAGTTCGGATACCACAACGCCAACGGTGGCATCGCGTGGATTCCGTTCTTCATCGGAGTCGGCGCCGCCGTCGTCCTCATCGCCCTCTACGAGGCGCTGACGGGTCGCCGCACCGGCACCCGGCTCACCCGCTGAACCGAAAGCTGCGCCGCTCGTCCGCTTTTCGGGCGAGCGGCGTCAGCCCGCGATCAACACGGCGTAGCGCGGCTTGATGACGTCGTCGATGATCGCCAACCGCTCGTCGAACGGAAGGAATGCCGACTTCATCGCGTTGATGGTGAACCGCTCCAGGTCGCTCCACCCGTAGCCGAAAGCCTGTACCAGCCGGTGCATTTCGCGGCTCATCGAGGTATCGCTCATCAGCCGGTTGTCCGTGTTGACGGTGACCCGGAATCGCGTGCGGGCCAGCAGGTCGAACGGATGGTCGGCGATGCTTTTCACCGCACCGGTCTGCACGTTGGAACTGGGACACAGCTCGAGCGGAATTCGCTTGTCCCGCAAGATGGCCGCCAGCCTTCCCAATCTCACTTCGCCGCCACCCAGGACGTCGATGTCGTCGACGATGCGCACCCCGTGGCCCAGGCGGTCGGCGCCGCAGAACGCGATCGCCTCGTGGATGGAGGGCAGGCCGAACGCCTCGCCCGCGTGAATGGTGAAGCGCGCGTTGTGGTCTCGCATGTACTCGAAGGCGTCCAGGTGCCGCGTCGGCGGGTTTCCCGCCTCGGCGCCGGCGATGTCGAAACCGACAACTCCCTTGTCCCGGAACCGGATAGCCAGCGCGGCGATCTCCCGGGACACGGCGGCGTGGCGCATGGCGGTGACCAGCAGCCGCACCACGATCGGCCGGCCCGCGGCGGCGCAGGCCTTCTCGCCGTCGGCGAAGCCGGCCAGCACGGAGTCGACGATCGCGTCGAAGGACAGCCCCCGGTCGATGTGCAACTCGGGCGCGAACCGGACCTCGGCGTAGACGACCGAATCGGCGGCCAGGTCCTCGACGCACTCGTAGGCGACGCGGTGCAGCGCGTCGGGTGTCTGCATCACCGCCACGGTGTGCGAGAACGGCTCCAGGTAGCGCTCCAGCGAGCCGCTGTGCGACTGCGTGCGAAACCAGGTGGCCAGCTCGTCGACGTCGGTGGTGGGCAACCCGTCGTAGCCGGTTTGTTCGGCGATCTCCACCACGGTCGACGGGCGCAGCCCCCCGTCGAGATGATCGTGCAGCAGCGCCTTGGGCGCCTTCTTGATCTGCTCGAGGCCCAGTGGCGTGGTCACGTGACGATCCGATCGATGATCAGCGGCCGCGGGGCCGGCGGTGTGTCGCCGACGCTGTAGCCGCCTTCCAGCTCGGCCAGCGCGGCGCCGAAGCGTTCCGGAGTGTCGGTGTAGAGGGTGAACAGCGGCGCGCCGGCCGAAACCGGCTCCCCGGGACGGCGGTGGATCCGGACGCCGGCGCCGGCCTGCACCCGTTCGCCCGGACGGGACCTGCCCGCGCCGAGCCGCCATGCCGCCAGCCCCACTGCCATCGCGTCGATATCGCCCATTGTGCCGCCCCGGGCGGCGGTCACGGTGTCGGAATGCGCACCGATCGGCAACGGAACCGACAAATCGCCGCCCTGGGCGGCGATCAGCCGGCGGAATCGGTCCATCGCGGTGCCGTCGCGCAGCGTGTCGGCGGGGTCGCGGGCGTCGAGCCCGGCCAGCTCGAGCATCTCGGCGGCCAACCGCAGCGTCAGCGCCACCACGTCGGGCGGGCCGCCGCCGGCCAGCACCTCCAGCGACTCGGCGACCTCCACGGCGTTGCCGACCGTCGCGCCGAGGGGGGCGTTCATGTCGGTCAGCAGCGCACGGGTGGGCACGCCGTGCGCGGCGCCCAGTTCCACCATGGTGTGGGCCAGCTCGCGGCAGCGCTGCGGGGAGCTCAGCAGCGCCCCGGAGCCGACCTTCACGTCGAGCACCAGCGCTCCGGCGCCCTCAGCCAGCTTCTTGCTCATCACCGAGCTGGCGATCAGCGGCAGCGACTCGACCGTGGCGGTGACGTCGCGCAGCGCGTACAGCTTGGCGTCGGCCGGCGCCAATTCCCCGGCGGCGAAGATGGCCGCGCCGACATCGCGGAGCTGGTCGCGCACCCGACGGTTGGACAGCGTGGCGGTGAACCCGGCGATGGACTCGAGCTTGTCCAGCGTGCCGCCCGTGTGCCCGAGCCCTCGCCCCGACGCCTGCGGCACCGCCGCGCCGCAGGCCGCGACCACGGCAACCAGCGGCAGGGTGATCTTGTCCCCCACTCCCCCGGTGGAGTGCTTGTCCACGGTGGGCGTGCCCAGGTCGCTGAAGTCGAGCCGTTCCCCGGACGCCAGCATCGCCGCGGTCCAGCTGGCGGTCTCGCCGTGGTCCATACCGCGCAGGAAGATCGCCATCAGCAGCGCCGACATCTGTTCCTCGGCGACCCGGCCATGGGTGTACGCGTCGACCACCCACTCGATGGCGGCGTCGGACAGCCGGCCGCCGTCGCGCTTGGTGCGGATCACCGTCGGGGCGTCGAAGTTCAAGTCGGTCAACGGGGTTCCCGCGGCAGGTCGGCGGTGAACGCGTCGGGCAGCAGCTCGCCGAGGCGGCGGGGACCGTCCGGATGGTCGACCAGCAGCTCGGGGCCGCCGTGCTCCAGCAGCAGCTGGCGGCACCGCCCGCACGGCATCAGCGGGGATCCCCGCCCGTCGACACAGGCCAGCGCGATCAGCCGGCCGCCGCCGCCCGTGTGCAGGGCGCACACCACACCGCATTCGGCACAGAGACCAAGGCCATA
>NZ_LZJG01000232.1:0-2763 GCF_001667785.1 Mycobacterium sp. E3247
GGTGTTCGAGCCGACGAGCACCACGCGGGCCGGCACGGAGAACGAGCCCAGCAGGTCCCCGATGAGCTGCGCATGCGCCAGGTAGTTGACGGCGAAGGTGAGCTCGAATCCGTCGGCTGACGCGTTGCGCGTGTCGGCAAACCCGATCCCGGCGTTCGCCACCAATCCGCGCAACGGGCGCACCGCGCCGGACAGCAGCAGATCCTTGGCCATCCGGCCCGCGCTGCGCACGTCGGAAAGCCGCGCAAGGTCGCAGGCGATTTCATGTACCGTCGCGCCCGCCGACCTGGCCTCCTCGGCCACCGCGGTCAGCGCCTGACCCGGCCTGCCCACCAGTAGCAGATCGGGACGATCGGACGGGGGGCGACGGGCAATGGCCAGCGTCGCAGCCTTTCCCAGGCCGCCGGTCGGCCCGGTGAGCAAGACGGTTCCGGAAGCGATCTCGTTCATGGTTGCAGTCTTGGCCGTCGCCGGATGTTCAGGCAGTCGTCCGGTTTTCGTAGGACTGGCAGGGCCAGGACAACCCCTTTCCCCTGACGCCGGCGTCGCGCACAGTGAAGGGATGGAAACGTGGGGGTTCGGGCGAACGGTGCGGCATTGGCGCGACCGGGTTACCCCCGCCGCGGTCGGCGCCCCGGTCGGCGGGCGCCGGCGAGCGGCGGGGCTGCGCCGCGAAGAGCTCGCGGCGCTGGCCGGAATCTCGGTGGACTACCTGACCAGGCTCGAACAGGGCCGGGCCACGTCCCCCTCGATCCAGGTCGTCGAAGCCCTCGCCCGCGCCTTGCGGGTCTCCGACTCGGAGCGCGAGTTGCTCTTCCGGCTGTCCGGGCACGTTACGCCCGGGCAGCACATGGTGTCGTCGCGGGTAACGCCCAGCGTCCAGCGAATCCTGGACCGCCTGGCGAATACGCCGGTCGCCGTCTACGACGCCACCTGGACCCTCCTGGTCGCCAACCCCCCGTACGACGCGCTGATGGGACCGACCACTGCGTGGCGGGGAAATGAGCGAAACAGCCTCTGGCGCAACCTGATCGGCCCCCGCACCCGAGCCGTCCACCCGCCCGCTGAGAGAGCCGAGTTCGAGGCGGGCCTGGTCGCCGACCTGCGGTTGACCGCCGCCCGCTATCCCGCCGACCAGCGGTTGAAGTCGCTGATCCGCGAGCTTGCCGCGCACAGCCCGGGTTCGTCGAACTCTGGGAGACCGGCGCGCCGCAGCCGCACCACGACTTCGGCCGGCACAAGGTGATCGACCACCCCGAGGTCGGCCACATCGCGCTCGCCTGCGACACGTTCATCGTCGCCGCCGACGACATCCGCATCATGATCTACACCGCCGAACCCGGCACCGAGGATGCCGAGCGGCTCGCCCTCGCCATCGTGCTGGGGACCCAGTCGCTGGTCGACTAGGACTCGCGCTTAGACCGGGATCAGCCCGTGCTTGCGCGCGGTGCGGAACCACAACTGCTTGTCCCGCAACAGCTTCAGCGACTTGCGCAGCAGCAGCCGGGTCTCGTGCGGGTCGATGACCGCGTCGATGAACCCGCGCTCGGCGGCGGTCCACGGGATCGCCATGTTGAGGTTGTAACCCTCGATGAAGTCCTTCTTGATCTGCTGCGCCTCGGGCGTGGTCGGGTCGGGGAAGCGCTTCATCAGCAGCTGCGCGGCCCCCTCGGCGCCGATCACCGCGATCCGGGCGGTGGGCCAGGCGAAGTTGAAGTCGGCGGTCAGCTGCCGGGACCCCATCACCGCGTAGGCGCCGCCGTAGGACTTGCGGACGGTGATGGTCACCTTCGGCACGTCGGCCTCGACCACCGAGTAGAGGAACCGGCCGCCGCGCTTGATGATGCCCCGCTTCTCCTCCTCGGCGCCCGGCAGGAAGCCAGGGGTGTCCACCACGAAGACCAGCGGGATGTTGAACGCGTCGCAGAACCGGACGAACCGCGCCGCCTTGTCGGACGCCTCGTTGTCGATCGCACCCGACATGTACATGGGCTGGTTGGCGATGACCCCCACGGGGTGGCCGTCGACGCGCGCGTATCCGGTGATGATGGCCGGGCCGTGCTGCGCGGCGACGTCGAGGAAGTCGCCGTCGTCGAAGATGCGCAGCAGGATCTCGTGCATGTCATAGGCCGCGTTGTCGGAGTCCGGCACGATCGCGTCGAGCTCGAGGTCGGTCGGGGTGATCTCCGGTTCCAGCCCGGGATTGACGATCGGCGGCTGGCCGAAGGTGCTCGACGGCAGGAATGACAGGAAGTCGCGCACGTACTGGAACGCCTCGGCCTCGGAGTCGACCACCTGGTGGATGTTGCCGTAGCGGGCCTGCGCGTCGGAGCCGCCGAGCTCGTCGAGCGTGACCTCCTCGCCGGTGACCTCCTTGATCACGTCGGGGCCGGTGACGAAGAAATAGCCCTGGTCACGCACCGAGACCAGCAGGTCGTCCTGGATCGGCGAATAGACCGCTCCCCCGGCGCATTTGCCGAAGATCAGGGAGATCTGCGGCACCAGGCCGGACAGCGCCTCGTGCCGGCGGCCCAGCTCGGCGTACCACGCCAGCGAGGTGACGGCGTCCTGGATGCGGGCCCCGCCGGAGTCCTGGATGCCGATGATCGGGCAGGCGACCATCGCGCACCACTCCATCAGGCGGGCCACCTTGCGGCCGAACATCTCGCCGACCGTGCCCTGGAACACCGTCTGGTCGTGGGAGAACACCCCGACCGGACGGCCGTCGATCATGGCGTGCCCGGTGACGCACCCGTCGCCGTA
>NZ_LZJG01000233.1:0-1171 GCF_001667785.1 Mycobacterium sp. E3247
GTGTGCACGCCTACGTCGCGCTGACGCTGGCGATCGAGTCGATGGTGCTGGTCTCGGTGGTGGCGCTGGACGTGCTGCTGTTCTACGTGTTCTTCGAGGCCATGCTCATCCCGATGTACTTCCTGATCGGCGGCTTCGGCGGCGGGACGGGCAGGTCACGCGCCGCGGTGAAGTTCTTGCTGTACAACCTGTTCGGCGGGCTGATCATGCTGGCCGCGGTGATCGGGCTCTACGTCGTCACCGCGCAGCACGGTTCGGGCACGTTCGACTTCCGCGAGATCGTCGCCGGCGTCGCCTCCGGTCGCTACGGCGCCGACTCCGCGGTGTTCAAGGCGCTGTTCTTGGGCTTCATGTTCGCGTTCGCGATCAAGGCGCCGCTGTGGCCGTTCCACCGCTGGCTGCCCGACGCCGCGGTGGAGGCCACCCCGGCGACCGCGGTGCTGATGATGGCGGTGATGGACAAGGTCGGCACCTTCGGCATGCTGCGCTACTGCCTGCAGCTCTTCCCCGGCGCCTCAACGTATTTCCGCCCCCTGATCGTCGTGCTGGCCGTCATCGGCGTCATCTACGGGGCGGTCGTGGCGATCGGGCAGACCGACATCATGCGGCTGATCGCCTACACCTCCATCTCGCACTTCGGCTTCATCATCCTGGGCATCTTCGTGATGACGACCCAGGGCCAGAGCGGGTCGACGCTGTACATGCTCAACCACGGCCTGTCCACGGCGGCGGTGTTCCTGATCGCGGGATTCCTGATATCCCGGCACGGCAGCCGGGCGATCGCCGATTACGGCGGCGTGCAGAAGGTGGCGCCCGTCCTGGCGGGGACGTTCCTGGTCTCGGCCATGGCCACCCTGTCGCTGCCCGGCCTGGCGCCGTTCATCAGCGAATTCCTGGTCCTGCTGGGCACTTTCAACCGTTACTGGCTGGCCGCCGCGTTCGGTGTCACCGCGCTGGTGCTGTCCGCCATCTACATGCTGTGGCTCTACCAGCGCGTGATGACCGGACCGGTGGCCACCGGCAACGAGAAGATCGGTGACCTGCGAGCCCGCGAATTGCTGGTGGTCGCACCGTTGATCGCACTGTTGCTCGTTCTCGGCGTCTACCCCAAGCCGGTGCTGGACATCATCAACCCCGCCGTCGAGAACACCATGACCACCATCGGTCAGCA
>NZ_LZJG01000234.1:0-16373 GCF_001667785.1 Mycobacterium sp. E3247
AGCGGCGATCGCAAGCGCGGCGTAGCCGGGCGCGGCGGGTCGCCGCCAGACAGTAGCGGCGATCGCAAGCGCGGCGTGCCGGGCGCGGCGCGCTAGGCGGGCGGACCGGCGGTGCGTCCGCGGATCAGCTCGGTGCCCAAGACCTCGACGACCGGCAGGCCCGACCGCGGCGGACTCAACAACAGCTCACCCGCCCGGCGGCCCTTCTGCAGGCTCGGTTGCGACACCGTGGTGAGCCCTCGGCCGACCGCGTCGGGCACGCCGTCGAAACCGGTGACGGTCATCTGCCCGGGAACGTAAATGCCATGTGCGCGAAGGTAATCCATGGCGGACAGGGCCAATATGTCGGCCGTGCACATCAGCGCGGTGATCCGCGGGTTGGCCTCCAGCGCCGCCTTGGCGGCGGCCCCACCCGAGTCCGGCAGGTGCTCGTAGCTCTCCACCACGGTCAGCGCGTCGGGGTCGGCGCCGGCCGCCGTCATCGCCTCCCAGACCCCGATGATCCGTTCGCGCTGCACGTCGAAGGCCGGCGACCGCAACCGGTCGGCGTCCACCAGGCCTTGCCTGCGGTCCCGGCCCAGCCGCATGGTCAGCAGACCGATCTCGCGGTGCCCCAGCCCGAGCACGTAGTCCGCCAGCTCTCGCATCGCCGCCCGGTCGTCGATGCCCACCCGGGACACACCGGCGAGCCCCTTCGGCTGGTCGACGACGACGACCGGCAACCGGCGCTGCAGGACCACCTGCAGGTAGGGGTCCTCTTCGCAGACCGAATACACCACGAAGCCGTCCACACCGGCGCCCAGCACCGCGCTCATCCCGTCCTGGATGCTGCGGCCGGGCCCGACGGCCACCAGCAGCAGCCCCTGCCCGAGCTCCTCGCAGGACTGGGCGACCCCGGCGACGAAATCCCGCGCCGCCGGGTCGCTGAAGAAGTAGGTCAGCGGTTCGGCCATCACCAGTCCGACCGCGCCCGCCTTGCGGGTGCGCAGGGATCGCGCCACCGGGTCGGGACCCGGGTAACCGAGCCGCTTGGCCGTCGCCAGCACGCGCTCGCGTAGGTCGGCGGACAGCTGATCCGGCCGGTTGAAGGCGTTCGAGATCGTCGTGCGCGAAACCTTCAGTTCGTCGGCCAGCGATGCCAGAGTCGCACGCCGGCGTGGTGTGGGACTCACGTTCGGTGACGCTACAGCGCATCGCCCGTCGCGCCTACGCGGCGACCGCTCGACCGTTTTGTAATGGAAACGATTTTCATTAGTATTATGAGTCGGCCGGTCGGCCCAGCGAGAGGAATTCGGACGTGCGCATGGCGCTCAAGCGGGGACGACGCGCGCTCGGCGGTGCGCTGCGATGGCCGCCCGCCGCGCTGGTCCTGCTGGCCGCCTTCGCGCTCACCGGCTGCGGCGGCCCCACGCACCCGCGGGCGGCCACCGTCGTCGCCTCCACCGGGGTATGGGGCAGCGTGGCACTCGCCGTCACCGGGCGTCACGTGCCGGTCAACGCCATCCTGACCGGGAGCGACACCGACCCGCACTCCTATGCGGCCAGCCCCTCGGACGCCGCCGCCATCACCGACGCCGCACTGGTCGTGTACAACGGCGGCGGTTACGACCCCTGGGTGGAGCAGGTGCTGGCGGGGCATCCCGACGTGCAGTCGATCGGCGCCTACTCGTTCCTCAAGCAAGCCACCGCGGGCGGGCAGCCGGCCAACGAGCACGTCTTCTACAACCTTGACGTCGCCAAGTCCGTCGCCTTCGCCATCGCCGACCGCGTGGCCGCCATCGACCCGGCCCACGCCGCCGACTACCGCGCCAACGCCGCCGAGTTCTGCCGCGGCGCCGACGCGATCGCGATCTCCGAACACGCCATCGCCAGCGCTTACCCCGGCACCGCGGTGATCGCGACCGAACCTGTCGGCCACTACCTGCTGGCGGCGTCCGGTCTGGTCAACCGCACACCGCCCGCCTTCACCGCCGCCAACGAGAACGAGACGGATCCCTCGCCGGCCGACATGGCGTTCGTCCTCGACCTGATCAACCACCGCCAGGTGGCGGCGTTGCTGATCAATCCGCAGACGTCCACCGCGGCGATCAACGGCCTGCGGGACGCCGCGCGTCGCTCGGGCGTGCCGGTGACCGAGGTGAGCGAAACCCTGCCCGCCGGAACCGATTACCTGACCTGGCAACGCAACACGGTCAACCAGCTGCTGACCGCGCTGCAGTCCGGCCGGTCCGTACAGCCGTGAGCCTCGACGCGGCCCCGGCCGTCGACCGCCACCCGGCTACCGTCTCGCTGCGCGGGGCCCGGCTGGCGTTCGGCGACCGCGTGCTGTGGGACCACCTCGACCTGTCGGTGTCGCGCGGCGAATTCATCGCGGTCCTCGGCCCCAACGGCAGCGGCAAGACGTCGTTGCTCAAGGTGCTGTTGGGCCAGCTGTCGCTGTCCGCCGGTGTCGCGCTGGTCGACGGAAAGCCCATGAACGCGGGTAGCGGACGCGTCGGCTACGTGCCGCAACACCGGCCGATGGACCACGACATCATGCTGCGGGGGCGCGACCTGGTTCGGCTGGGCTTCGACGGGCACCGCTGGGGCGGCCTGCCACCCAGAGCCGCCGACCGGGCACGGCGCCGCGCGGCGGTGGCCGACGCGCTGCGACAGGTCAACGCCGAGCACCTGGCGGACGCCCGCGTCGGCGTGATGTCGGGCGGCGAGCTGCAGCGGATCCGCGTCGCTCAGGCGCTGGTGAGCGATCCGAGGCTGCTGCTGTGCGACGAGCCGCTGCTGGCCCTGGACCCGGCGAACGCCAAGCTGGTGACCGCGCTGATCGACCGCCGCCGCCGGGAGGCGGCGACCACCGTCATCGTCGTCACCCACGACGTCAACGCCATCCTGCCGTACGTGGACCGGCTGGTTTATCTGGTCGACGGCCGATTCCGCATCGGCACCGTCGACGAGGTGATGACCACGGAGACGCTCTCCCTGCTGTACCGGGCCGACATCGAGGTGGTGAAGGTCAAGGACCGCTACGTGGTGGTGGGCGACACCAACGACGGTGCCCACCCGTGAACCACCGGCTCACCGACGTCCTGGCGCATCTGCTCGACTTCGACGTCACCGCGCACCTGCTCGGCCACGACTTCGTCCGCCAGGCGCTGCTCGCAGCCGCGCTGCTGGGGCTGGTGGCCGGGCTGATCGGCCCTTTCATCGTGATGCGTCAGATGTCGTTCGCCGTGCACGGCTCCAGCGAATTGTCCTTGACCGGAGCGGCTTTCGCGCTGCTGGTCGGCGTCTCGGTGGGCCTGGGAGCATTGGTCGGCAGCGCCCTGGCGGCCGCGCTGTTCGGCGTCCTGGGGCGGCGGGCGCGCGAACGTGATTCGGTGATCGGCGTGGTGCTCGCCTTCGGGCTCGGCCTGGCGGTGCTGTTCATCTACCTCTACCCGGGCCGGACCGCGACCAGTTTCGCGTTGCTCACGGGGCAGATCGTCGGCGTCGGCTACACCGGCCTGACCATGCTGGCGCTGGTGTGCCTGCTCGTCATCGCGGTGCTGGGCACCTGCTACCGCCCGCTGTTGTTCGCGACCGTCGACCCCGACGTCGCCGCGGCCCGCGGCGTGCCCGTGCGCGCGCTGGGCATCGTGTTCGCCGCGCTGGTCGGTGTGGTGGCAGCTCAGGCCGTGCAGATCGTCGGGGCGCTGCTGGTGATGTCGCTGCTGATCACCCCGGCGGCCGCCGCCGCCCGCGTGGTGGCCTCCCCGGCGGCGGCGATGGTGGCCTCGGTCGTCTTCGCCGAGGTTTCCGCCGTCGGCGGCATCGTGCTGTCGCTGGCGCCCGGCGTTCCGGTGTCGGTGTTCGTCGCGGGAATTTCGTTCCTGATCTATCTGGTCTGCTGGCTGCTCGGGCGCCGGCGGGAGGTCGCCGCCTAAGCTTGTCGGCACAGACGGGCCCCGTGTCCGAAAGGCTCTGGTGCGTAGGCAGTTCCCGATCCTCCTGCAGGCGGCGGTGTGTGCCCTCACGGCCGGCTGCACCACCGTCGTGGGCGGTAGCGCCGCGCCCGCGGACACCCGCGGTCCGCTGACGCAGGCCCCGGTGGCCGTCACCGCCCTGGACGGGCTGCTGCTCGACGACAGGAAGATCAACGACATCCTGGGTGCGGGAATGCGGATCCGGTATCGCACGCAGGAGATGTGGGACTCCAGCCAGACGTTCAGCGACCAGAGCTGCTTGGCGGTGGCCGGGCCCGCCCAGCGGGCCGTCTATGCCGACACCGGCTGGACCGCGGTGCGTGGCGAGCGACTGGACGACAGCTTCGACGACCCCAAGGTGCGCAACGACTCCGTCAACCAGGCCGTGATCGCCTACCCCGCGGCCCGCCAGGCCAACGCGTTCTACGGGGCCTCGGTCCGGAGATGGGCCGCCTGCGCCAATCGCCGGTTCGTCGACCATCCCCCGGGCCAGCCCGAGATCGCCTGGGCGGTGGCCGATTCCCACCAGGTCGGCGGGACGCTCAGCACGTCCGAAGAGCAGGAACGCAGTCCGGACGGCTGGCGGTGCCAGCGCGCGCTGACCGTGCGCAACAACGTCGTCATCGACGTGGCCGCGTGCGGCTCGTTCCTGCCCGGTTCGTCCGCGGTCGACCTCGCCCAACAGATCGCGGCCGCG
The DNA here is from genome assembly GCF_001667785.1 of Mycobacterium sp. E3247. Classification (NCBI taxonomy): domain Bacteria; kingdom Bacillati; phylum Actinomycetota; class Actinomycetes; order Mycobacteriales; family Mycobacteriaceae; genus Mycobacterium; species Mycobacterium sp. E3247. The sequence continues at coordinate 4,657 of NZ_LZJG01000234.1, forward strand.
GTCGTCTACCGGTAGCGGCCGGGGAAGACGACCGCCTCTGAAGGATGGCGCGGGCGCCGCCCCATAAGCTGGGCGGGTGGCCCGCATCGACCTCAACGCCGACCTGGGCGAGGGCTTCGGCGTCTGGCGCCTCGGCAATGACGACGCCATGCTGCGGATCGTCACCAGCGCCAACGTGGCGTGCGGATTCCATGCCGGGGATCCCGCCGGCCTGTTGCGGGTCTGCCGGTCGGCCGCCGAGCGCGGTGTACGGATCGGGGCGCAGGTGAGCTATCGCGACCTGGCCGGGTTCGGCAGGCGCTTCATCGACGTCGACGCCGACGACCTCGCCGCCGACGTGGTGTATCAGATCGGCGCGCTGCAGGCGATCGCGCGCGCGTCGGGTTCCGCGGTGTCCTATGTCAAACCACATGGCGCGCTGTACAACACGATCGTGACCCACCGCGAACAGGCGGCCGCGGTCGCTGACGCGGTGCGGATGGTGGACCCGGCGCTGCCGGTGCTGGGCCTGGCGGGCTCGGCGTTTTTCGGGGAGGCCGCGCGCCGCGGCCTGCGCACGGTGGCCGAGGCCTTCGCCGATCGCGCCTACCGGGCGGACGGCCAGTTGGTGTCCCGCCGCGAACCCGGCGCGGTCCTGCACGACCCGGCGGCGATCGCCGAGCGCGTGGTGGGCATGGTGACCTCGGGCCGGGTCACCGCCGCCGACGGCACGCCCATCGCGGTCGACGTGGAATCGGTTTGCGTGCATGGTGATTCGCCCGGCGCGGTGCAGATCGCCACCGCCGTGCGCGATGGGCTTACGGCCGCCGGTGTCGAGATCGGGGCGTTCGGCTGATGCGGCTCAAACTCGGCCGGCCCGACATCGGGCGGTATACGGATCGGTTCGACGCGCCCGCCGCCGAACCGGGGTCCCTGTCGGTGATGTGGATGGGCGTGGCGACGCTGCTCATCGACGACGGTTCGTCGGCGCTGCTGACCGACGGCTACTTCTCCCGGCCCGGCCTGGCGCGCGTGGCGGCCGGCAAGGTGGCGCCGTCGCCGGCCCGCGTGGACGGCTGCCTGGCGCGGGCCAAGGTGTCCCGGCTGGAGGCCGTGATCCCGGTGCACACCCACATCGACCACGCGCTGGATTCGGCGCTGGTGGCCGAGCGCACCGGCGCGCGGCTGGTCGGCGGCCGCTCGGCGGCCAACGTCGGGCGCGGACACGGGCTGTCCGAGGACCGACTCGTCGTCGCCGACAGCGGCGAGGCGATCCCGTTGGGCGCCTATGACGTGACGCTGGTGGAGTCCCATCACTGCCCACCGGACCGGTTCCCCGGCACGATCGACGCGCCGCTGACCCCGCCGGTCAAGGCCGCCGCCTACCGCTGCGGTGAGGCCTGGTCGGCGCTGGTGCACCATCGGCCGTCGGGCCGGCGCCTGCTGATCCAGGGCAGCGCCGGTTTCGTCGAAGGCGCGCTGGCCGGCCACCGCGCCGACGCGGTCTACCTGTCCGTCGGTCAGCTGGGGCTGCGGCCGCGCTCCTACCTGATCGACTACTGGACCGAGACCGTGCGCGCGGTGGGGGCGCGCCGGGTGATCCTCATTCACTGGGACGACTTCTTCCGGCCCCTGTCGAAACCGCTGCGGGCGTTGCCCTATGCGGGCGACGACCTGGATGTGTCCATCCGCATCCTCGACGAACTGGCCACCCAGGACGGTGTCGCGCTGCACCTGCCGACGGTGTGGCGGCGCGAGGACCCCTGGGCGTGAAGCGGCCTTAAGACATTGACCCTGACACTTGCGCTGGCGCTGCTCGCTGCCGTCCTGGCGTTCGCGGTGGTGCGTCCGAAGGGCCTGCCGGAAGCGGTGGCGGCCGTTCCCGCGGCGCTCGTCCTGGTCGCGGTCGGCGCCATATCGGTGCGCCAGGCGGTCGACGAGGTGGCCGGCTTGTCGGGGGTGGTCGGGTTTTTGGGCGCGGTGCTGGTGCTGGCCAAGCTGTGCGACGACGAGGGCCTGTTCGAGGCCGCGGGGGCCGCGATCGCGCGCGGCCGCGTCGGGTCGGGCGGCCTGCTGCTGCGGGTGTTCGTCATCGCTTCCCTGATCACCGCCGTGCTGAGCCTGGACACCGCGGTGGTCTTGCTGACGCCGGTGGTGCTGGCCGCCGTCCGCCGGCTGAAGACACCGGTGCGCCCGTACGCCTATGCCACCGCGCACCTGGCCAACGGCGCCTCCCTGCTGCTGCCGGTGTCGAACCTGACGAACTTGCTGGCGTTTCACACCGCCGGCCTGTCGTTCACGCGGTTCACCCTGTTGATGGCCTTGCCGTGGCTGGGCGCGGTGGTCACGCTGTACGCGATATTCCGCTGGTTCTTCGCGGGCGACCTGCGTGTGCAGCCCGAACCCGAGGACGACGGGCAGGCTCAACGGCCGCCGGTGTTCGTGTTGGTGGTCGTCGGGCTGACGCTGGCCGGGTTCGCGGTGGCCCAGTCCGTCGGGGTGGCCCCGGCCTGGGTGGCGCTCGCCGGCGCCGCCGCGCTGGCCGTGCGCAGCCTGAACCGTGGGCACACCTCGGTGGTGGACATCGCGCGCTCGGCGCACGTGTCGTTCCTGGTGTTCGTGCTGGCGCTCGGTGTCGTGGTGCGGGCGGTCATGGTCAACGGCATGGACAGGGCGATGTCGGCGGTGCTGCCGTCCGGTTCGACGCTGCCCGCGCTGCTGGCCATCGCTGCGGTGGCCGCCGCGCTGGCCAACGTCGTGAACAACCTGCCCGCCACCCTGGTGCTGCTGCCGCTGGTCGCCCCGAGCGGACCGGTCGCCATCCTGGCCGTCCTGCTCGGGGTGAACATCGGACCGAACCTGACCTACGTCGGTTCGCTGTCGAACCTGTTGTGGCGGCGCGTGCTTCGCCAGCACGACGTCGATGCCGGCGTCGGGGAATACACCCGGCTAGGGCTGTGCACGGTGCCCGTGTCCCTGGTGGTAGCGGTGGTCGCGCTGTGGGCGTCGGCGCGCCTGCTCGGCGGCTAACCGTGGTGGTAGGCCGGCGGCAGCGGCATCCCGAGTTCGGCCAGCACGCCGCGCAGCAGCGTCGGGAAGTCGGTGATCAGTCCGTCGACCCCGTCGGCGATCTGTTCGTGCATGCCGGCCGCGTCGTTGACGGTCCACGGGATCACCTGCAGCCCCAGCGCATGCGCGCGGTCAACGTCGGGTTTGCCGGTGACGAGCCGGTAGTCGGGCGAGACGATGTCGGCGCCCACCAGCTTCGCCCCGATCATCGGGTCGCCGATGGCCGTGGCGTTCTCCCCGGCCAGCCATGGCGAATCCGGCGCCCAGGTTTCCTGGTTGTACAACGCCACCAACGGAATTGACGGCTCGTCCCGGTGAACCAACGGCAGGGTGCGCCAGTCGAAGCTCTGTATCTCCACCCGGCCGACCTTGCCGGCCGACCTGACCGCCGCCAGTATCACGTCGACGAACTGCTGAGGATCGGCCGACGTGCCGGGGTGGTCGGCCGCCACTTTGGTCTCGATGTTGTAGCGCACGGCGGCGCGGTAGGAATCGGCGAGGGCGAACACCTCCGACAGGATGGCTATCTTGTTGCCCCGCACCACCTCGGCATCGGGAAACTCCGCCAGCCGCCGCCCGCAGTCGAGCGTGCGGACCTGTGCCAGGGTGAGCTCGTGCACGAGCTTGCCGACGTAGGGATACTGCGGGTCACCGGCGAACGCGGGTCCCGTGTCCGAGCACTTATCGGCGTCGATCGTCGGATCGTGCCAGACCAGCGGTTGCCCGTCTCTGGTGATGTTGATGTCGAGTTCCAGTGTGCTGACACCCAATTCGATTGATTTCGCGAACGCCCGCAACGACTCCTCGGTGGTCTCCCCGCGTCCGCCGCGATGCGCCTGCAGGTCGAAGCCGGGAGGTTGCGCCGGCGCCGCCGGCTGCGGCACGATCAGCGCCAGCGTCAGCAGCACGGCGCCCAGGCGCGCGAGCCGGCGGCGCACCGGAGTCAAACCCTGCGTTGGCGGGCGATCTCGGCGAGCACCACCCCGGCGGCCACCGAGGCGTTCAGCGATTCGGCGTGCCCGGCCATCGGGATGGACACCACCTCGTCGCAGTTCTGCCGCACCAGACGCGACAGCCCCTTGCCTTCGGACCCGACGACCACCACCAGCGGGTCGGCGCCGTCCACGTCGTCGACCACCGTGTCGCCGTCGGCGTCCAGGCCGATCACCCGGATCCCGCGGTCGGCCCAATCCTTCAGGGTCCGGGTGAGATTGGTGGCCCTCGCGACCGGGATGCGGGCCGCGGCGCCGGCGCTGGTGCGCCAGGCCACCGCCGTCACCGACGCCGACCGTCGCTGCGGGATCAGCACACCGTGGCCGCCGAACGCCGCGACCGAACGCACGATCGCACCCAGGTTGCGGGGATCGGAGATGTTGTCCAACGCCACCAACAGCGCGGGCGGCGAGCTCATCGCCGTCGCCAGCAGATCGTCGGGATGGGCGTAGTTGTACGGCGGCACCTGCAACGCGATGCCCTGATGCAGGTGGTTGGCGGTCATCCGGTCCAGGTCGGCACGCGGCACCTCGAGGATGGAGATGCCCGAATCCGCCGCGCGGGCAACGCATTCGGTGACCCGCTCGTCGGCCTCGATGCCCAGGGCCACGTACAACGCGGTCGCGGGGACACCGGCACGCAGGCATTCCAGCACGGGGTTGCGGCCGAGCACGGTCTCCGTCTCGTCGGTGGTCCGCTTGGCGGGCCGGCGCGGCTGCGACTGGGCGCGCTTGGCGGCGGGATGGCTGGGACGCAGGTGCGCCGGCGGCGTGGGACCGCGCCCCTCCAGCGCGCGGCGGCGCTGGCCGCCCGAACCCACGGTCGCCCCCTTCTTGGTGCCCGCCTTGCGTACCGCCCCGCGGCGCTTCGAGTTGCCGGCCATCTACCTACCGCGCTTCTCTTCGGGGGCCTGCAGTGACCACTGCGGCCCGTCGGCGGTGTCGGTGACCTCGATGCCGGCGAGCTTCAGCCGGTCCCTGATCTCGTCAGCGAGCGCCCAATTGCGTTGCTCGCGAGCCTTTTCCCGGTTCTGCAGCTCGGCCCGCACGAGCACCTCGACGGCCGCCAGCGCGGCCGACGTCTCGTCGCGGGTTTCCCACCGTTCGTCGAGCGGGTCGCAGCCAAGGATGCCCATCATGGCGCGGATCGCGCGGGCATGCTGCAGCGCGCCCTCATGATCACCGGTGTCGAGGGCCCGGTTGCCCTCGGCCCGGGCGAGGTGCACCTCGGCCAGCGCGGCCGGGACCGCCAAGTCGTCGTCGAGCGCCTCGGCGAACCGCGGGGTCGGATCGCCGGGCGTGACGGCGCCGACCCGGACGCGGACCCGGTGCAGGAATTCCTCAACGCCCACATAGGCTTTCACCGCATCCTGCAGGGCGGTGTCGGAGAATTCCAGCATCGAACGGTAGTGGGCGCTGCCCAGGTAGTAGCGCAGCTCCGCCGGCCGTACCCGCTGCAACAACGCCGGTATGGCCAGGACGTTGCCCAGCGACTTGCTCATCTTCTCGCCGCCCATGGTGACCCAGCCGTTGTGCAGCCAGTACCGGGCGAATCCGTCACCGGCGGCACGGCTCTGCGCGATCTCGTTCTCGTGGTGCGGGAAGACCAGGTCCATCCCGCCGCAATGGATGTCGAACTCCGGCCCCAGATAGGTCCGCGCCATCGCCGAGCACTCCAGGTGCCAGCCGGGCCGCCCGCGCCCCCAGGGTGTCGGCCACGACGGCTCGCCGGGCTTGGCGGCCTTCCACAGCGTGAAGTCTCGCTGATCACGCTTGCAGGTGGCCACGCCCTCGCCCTGGTGGACGTCGTCGATCTTGTGCCCGGACAGCTGGCCGTACTCCGGATAGCTGAGCACGTCGAAGTAGACGTCGCCCCCCGCGGGGTAGGCGTGGCCGGTTTCGATCAGCCGGTCCATCAATTCGACCATCTGGGTGATGTGGCCGGTGGCGCGCGGCTCCGCCGACGGCGGCAGGACGTCCAGGGCGTCGTAGGCGGCGCTGAACGCGCGCTCGTAGGTGGCCGCCCACTCCCACCACGGCCGGTCCGCCGCGGCGGCCTTGTTGAGGATCTTGTCGTCGATGTCGGTGACGTTGCGGATGAACGCGACGTCGCAGCCGCGGGCCATCAGCCAGCGGCGCAGAATGTCGAAGGCCACGCCGCTGCGGACATGGCCGATGTGCGGCAGGCCCTGAACCGTGGCGCCGCACAGGTAGATGGAGACGTGGCCCTCGCGCAGCGGGACGAAATCACGCACGGTACCGGCTGCGGTGTCGTGTAGCCGCAAGCGGGCGCGATCGGTCACGACGTGCCAGCTTACCGGGTGGTTCCGAGTTGCCCGGCGCTGCGCGGGCCTTAGCCGACGGGGATCACCAATGCGGTGGCGATGGCGGCGCGGCCCTCGCCGCGACCGGTCAGCCCCAGCCCGTCGGTCGTCGTCGCCGACACGGACACCGGAGCGCCCAGCAACTCCGAGAGCACGCGTTGCGCCTCGGCCCGGCGCGGGCCGACCCTCGGCTCGTTGCCGACCAACTGCACCGCGGCGTTCCCGACCCGAAAGCCGTCACCCGCCACCAGGCCGACGACGTGGCGCAGCATGTCGGCGCCGCTGACGCCCTTCCAGCGCGGGGCGTCGACCCCGAACACCGCGCCGATGTCGCCCAGCCCCGCGGCCGACAACAGGGCGTCGCACAGCGCGTGCGCCCCCACGTCGCCGTCGGAGTGACCGGCGCACCCGTCGGCGCCGGGGAACAGCAGGCCGACCAGCCAGCACGGCCGCCCCGGTTCGACCGGGTGAACGTCGACGCCCAGCCCGACCCGGGGCAGGAGCTCGCTCACCGGCGTACGACCGCTTCGGCCAGTAACAGGTCGAGCTGGGTGGTGATCTTGAACGCCAGTGGGTCGCCCTCGACCACCTGGACCTGGCCGCCGACGTGCTCGACCAGCGACGCGTCGTCGGTGAAATCGGCGGTGCCGGCCCGCTGGTAGGCCCGCAACAGCAGGTCTCGCGCGAAGCCTTGCGGCGTCTGCACGGCGCGCAGGCCGGCCCGCTCGGGCGTGCCCAGGACCACCCCGTTGGCGTCCACGGCCTTGATGGTGTCATGCAGCGGCAGCGCCGGCACGACGGCGGCGTGCCCGGCCCGCAGCGCGTCCACCACGCGCACGATCAGCTCGGGGGGTGTCAGGGCGCGGGCGGCGTCGTGCACCAGGACGAAGTCGGGTGCACCGGCGAGGGCCGCCAGCGCAAGGCTCACCGACGTGGTTCGGTCGGCTCCCCCGGCGACGACGGTCGCTCGCTCGCCCAGTGCCCGCTTGGCCTCATCGACCCGCGCCTCCGGCACCGCCACCACGACGTGGTCGACGACTCCGGATTCGAGCAAACCGCCGACGGCCCGGTCCAGCAGGGAGCGCCCGTCGACCTCACAGAATGCCTTCGGGATGCCGGCGCCCAATCGCTCACCCGAACCTGCGGCCGGGACGACCGCGACGACCGCGCCCGAGGAGACCGTCCCCGTGACCACCGAAGCGTCAGGGCCTTCAGGAAGCGGCGGCCAGAACCTCGTCGAGGATGGTTTCCGCCTTGGCGTCGTCCGTGCTTTCGGCGAGGGCCAATTCACCGACCAGGATCTGACGCGCCTTGGCCAGCATGCGCTTCTCGCCGGCGGACAGACCGCGTTCCTGGTCGCGACGCCACAGGTCGCGCACCACCTCGGCCACCTTGTTCACATCGCCGGAGGCCAGCTTTTCCAGGTTGGCCTTGTAGCGGCGCGACCAGTTGGTCGGCTCTTCGGTGTGCGGAGCCCGCAACACCTGGAACACCTTGTCGAGGCCTTCCTGGCCGACGACGTCGCGGACGCCGACGTACTCGGCGTTGTCCGCGGGAACTCGAACGGTCAGGTCTCCCTGCGCCACCTTCAAGACGAGATATTCCTTTTGTTCCCCTTTGATGGTGCGGGTTTCAATCGCCTCGACTAACGCAGCACCGTGATGTGGGTAAACAACGGTGTCGCCGACCTTGAAGATCATCTGATTCGAGCCCCTTTCGTTACTTCAGTCTAACACGGCCGCCCAATCGCGCGAGGAGCAACGATGCAGGTCAGGGGCACAACACGCGCAGATTAGGGGTTGACACGGGGAGCAGAACGTGCAGTGACGCACATTACCAATGCGCTCACCCGGCCCCGAGACCGGCCCCCACGCGGGCCCACGCGAGCACACGGAACGGCTCCAGGGCTGGTCTCGCGCCCCGCGCTACCGCCCGCGAAACCTTCCTACTACTGTGCATAGTTGCATCAGTCGAACCGGCCCAGCAGGAGGCATTGAGTGAACCGCTTCGAGATGAGCCTCCCCCTCCGCCTGCCCGCGCCGACCCTCCGGGCCGCGCTCGTCGGCCTCGTCGCGGTGGTCGCCGTCCTGCTCAGCGGTTGCGGGGCCGGCCAGGTCTCGCAGATGGCCGTCCAGGAACCCGCGATCAACGGCAACAAGGTCACGATCAAAAACGTGGCGCTGCGCGACATCCGCATGCAGGCCTCGCAGACCGGCGACTCCATCCAGCCGGGACGGGCGGTGGACCTGTTGCTGGTGGCGATCAACCAGTCGCCCGACACGCCGGACAGGCTGGTGAGCATCACCAGCGACGTCGGGGCGGTGGCCGTGAGCGGAGACGGCCGGCTGCCCGCCGGCGGGATGCTGCTGATCGGTACGCCGGAGGGCCAGAAGGTGCCGCCGGGGCCCATGGGCTCGAACAACTCGGCCAAGGCGACCGTGATGCTCGCCAAGCCGATCAGCAACGGCCTGCTGTACAACTTCACCTTCACTTTCGAGAAGGCCGGTCAGGCCACCGTGCTGGTTCCGGTTTCGGCCGGGCTGGCCCCGCCGCAGCAAAGCTAGGCGGGCGTAACCGCCTGTCATAGCGGGGTTTTGTCGTACCGCCTCGATACCGTCATGGCGTGGCTAATCCGCGCTCCCAATACCGCTGTTCCGAATGCCAGCACGTCACCGCCAAGTGGGTGGGCCGCTGCCTGGAGTGCGGCACCTGGGGCACCGTCGACGAGGTGCCGGTGCTGGCCGCGGTCGGCGGCCGGCGCACGGGGATCGCGTCGGCTTCGGCCTCGCGTGCGGTCCCGATCACCTCGGTCGAACCGAACGCCAGCCGGCACCGCTCGACGGGCGTCGCAGAGCTCGACCGGGTGCTCGGCGGCGGGGTGGTGCCCGGTTCGGTCACGCTGCTGGCGGGCGATCCCGGCGTGGGCAAGTCGACGCTGCTGCTCAAGGTGGCCCACCGCTGGGCGCTGTCGGGCCGGCGTGCGCTGTACATCTCGGGTGAGGAGTCCGCCGGCCAGATCCGGCTTCGGGCGGACCGGATGGGCTGCGGCGCCGAGGAGGTCTATCTGGCCGCCGAATCGGACGTGCACACGGTGCTGGATCACATCGCGACGGTGCGGCCCGCGCTGGTGATCGTGGACTCGGTGCAGACCATGTCCACGACGGAGGCCGACGGCGTGGCGGGCGGTGTCACGCAGGTGCGTGCGGTCACCGCGGCGCTGACCGCGGCCGCGAAGGCCAACGGAATCGCGCTGATCCTGGTCGGCCACGTCACCAAGGACGGGGCCATCGCCGGCCCCCGCTCCCTGGAGCACCTGGTCGACGTGGTGCTGCACTTCGAGGGCGACCGCAACGGTTCGCTGCGGATGGTGCGCGGGATCAAGAACCGGTTCGGCGCCGCCGACGAGGTGGGCTGTTTCATGCTGCACGACAACGGGATCGAGGACGTGTCCGACCCGTCGAACCTTTTCCTGGACCAGCGGCCCGCGCCGGTCGCCGGGACCGCGATAACCGTGACGCTGGACGGCAAGCGGCCGCTCATCGGGGAGGTGCAGGCGCTGCTGGCGACACCGGGGGGCGGCTCGCCGCGCCGCGCCGTCAGCGGCATCGACCACTCGCGCGCCGCGATGATCAGCGCCGTGCTGGAGAAGCACGGCAGGCTGGCCGTCGGCGCCAGCGACATCTACCTGTCCACCGTCGGGGGCATGCGGTTGACCGATCCCTCGTCGGACCTGGCGGTCGCGATCGCGCTGGCCTCGGCCTACTCCGAACTGCCGTTGCCGACGACGGCGGTGATGATCGGCGAGGTGGGGCTGGCGGGCGACCTGAGGCGGGTCAGTGGCATGGAGCGGCGGCTGGGCGAGGCCGCGCGCCAGGGATTCAGCATCGCGCTCATCCCGGACGGCGACGACCCTCGGCGCGAGATAGTGCCTGCCGGCATGCGGGCGCTGCGCGCCCCGACCATTGTCGCGGCGCTGCAACACATGAAAGCCATCGCCGAGCCGCGCAGCGGCTGGACGCATAACGCGGTCGGGCCGCACAATGACACGCTGTGACCCGTCCGACACTGCGTGAGACCGTCGCCCGCCTGGCCCCGGGGACCGGGCTGCGCGACGGCCTGGAACGCATCCTGCGTGGCCGTACCGGCGCGCTAATCGTCCTCGGCAACGACGAGAACGTCGAGGCCATCTGTGACGGCGGCTTCGCGCTGGACGTCCGCTACGCGCCGACCCGGCTGCGGGAGCTGGCGAAGATGGACGGCGCCGTCGTGCTGTCCACCGACGGCAGCCGCATCGTGCGCGCCAACGTGCAGCTGGTGCCGGACCCGTCGATACCCACCGACGAATCGGGGACGCGGCACCGCTCGGCGGAACGGGCGGCGATCCAGACCGGTTACCCGGTGATCTCGGTGAGCCACTCGATGAACATCGTGACCGTCTACGTGGGCGGGGAACGCCACGTGGTGGCCGATTCGGCGACCATCCTGTCGCGGGCCAACCAGGCGATCGCGACCCTGGAGCGGTACAAGACCAGGCTCGATGAGGTCAGCAGGCAACTGTCGCTCGCCGAGATCGAGGACTTCGTCACGCTGCGCGACGTGATGACCGTGGTGCAGCGGCTCGAGCTGGTCCGGCGCATCGGCCTGGTGATCGACGACGACGTCGTCGAGCTGGGCACCGACGGGCGCCAGCTGCGGCTGCAGCTCGACGAGCTGCTGGGTGGCAACGACATCGCGCGGGAGCTGACCGTGCGCGACTATCACGCCAGCCCCGAGCCGCTGTCCAAGGCGCAGATGACCGCGACCCTCGACGAGCTCGACGCCCTCTCGGACACCGAGTTGCTCGAACTCACCGCCCTGGCAAAGGTTTTCGGCTACCCGACGACGGCGGAGGCGCAGGACTCGGCGGTCAGCCCGCGCGGCTACCGCGCGCTGGCGAGCATTCCGCGGCTGCAGTTCGCCCACTCCGACCTGTTGGTCCGGTCATTCGGGACGCTGCAGGGCCTGCTGGCGGCCAGCGCGGGCGACCTGCAGTCGGTGGAGGGCATCGGCGCGATGTGGGCCCGCCACGTGCGGGAGGGGCTGTCGCAGCTCGCGGAGTCGACAATCGCCGACCCGCTGAGTTAGCCCGCGGGAACCGGGGCGGGCGGCGCCTCGGGCGGCGGAGCGGCGGCCGGCTGCCCCGGCCCGGGCACCGGGCCCGGCGGCGGGGGCGGCTGGTTCATGATGAACGGAACCGGCTGCGAACGCAGGTTGCCCAGCTGCACCACGAGGTTGTAGGTGCCCGGGCCGATCGCCGGCCGCGGCAGCGGGCAGTGCGGCGCCGACCCCATCCCCGTCCACGTCACCGCGGTAG
>NZ_LZJG01000235.1:0-618 GCF_001667785.1 Mycobacterium sp. E3247
GCCCGGGCGATCTCGCGAATCGTGGTGCGCGAATAGCCATTCTCGGCCACACATCGCATCGCGGCGGTGATGATGCGGGCCCGGGTCTGCTCACCGTCGGCACCCACCGGCCGACCCAATTGCGGCGGCGTGACGCTCATGCGGCGGGAAGCCCGCCGCAGCTCCGTCCATCACGCACTACGCACCTCCGCGGCGAAGCCGGAACTAATCGATCACTCGATTATATTCGACCGTGTCGGGGACCGGGAGCCGGCGGACGGGACGCGCGAGTGAGGACAGCATGGTGACGCGGGCGCAACGGGGACGTCCGGTCGGCGCCAGCGGCGAGGAGACGCGGCAGCGGATCGTCGTTGCCACCATGCGCTGCGTGGCCGAATTCGGGTACGCGCGCACCACGATTCGCGAGATCGCCCGGGCGGCCGACGTCACCAGCGGCAGCCTGTACCACTACTTCCCGAACAAGTCCGAATTGCTGGACGCGGCCGTCGAGGACATCGAACGCATGGCGGTGCCGCGGCTGCGAGCCGCCGCCGCGGGTCCCGGCGGCGTGGTCGATCGCCTCGCGGCGGTGCTGGACGAGGCGAGCCGGCTGATGCGCGAGTATCCCGATCTGGCCGC
>NZ_LZJG01000236.1:0-17178 GCF_001667785.1 Mycobacterium sp. E3247
GCCTCTTCCAGGGTCATGTCGTCACGCTCGAAATAGGCGCAGCTGTACGTCTGGGTCGGGTCCAGGAACAGGCGGAAGAAGTCGTCGGACAAGTCGTAGTGGGCTTGCACGTTTCCAAAATGCGGCGTGAGCTGCACGGACATGTCGAGAAGAGCCTTTCGTTATGCGGAGGCAGGGATCGTCGGCCAGCACGACGCAACCCGGCGTCACCCCCGATGCATCCCCTGCATGTTAGTCGCTGCGGCGATGCACGTCGTCCTCGCTAGCGGGTCATAGCGTCACACGAGGCGAGCCGCATTGACAAAAACGGCCAGCTGCGCTGCGTTCCGGAGTTCGCTAGAGCAGGGATCGATCCGCATGCTCGCGAGGCGGCACGATCGGCGACGGATGGGGTTCTTCGCGGAACTTCTCCAGCGACCCGCCGACCTCGACGATGCCCTTCAGCGCGTTCCAGCTCAGCATCGTCAGGTAGTCGATCAACTCGTCGCGGCTCATGCGCGGGGAGGACATCCACGAGTGCGTGGCCAGCTGCACGCCGCCGACGATCAGGTAGGCCCACGGCTCCGCGCCACCGGTGTCCATCCCGGCCTGCTGCATGCGGCGGCGCATCAGCACAGCCAGCATGCGGGCGATGATCCGTTCGGAGTCCGCGATCACCTTGCTCTTGCTGGCGGAGCTGTTGGACATCACGAAGCGATACGGCTCGGGCTCGTTCGCGACGGTTTCGACGTACACCCGGATCACCTCGCGGGTCAGGTCGAAGCCGTCCAGGTTGGACGTCAGCGCCGCGGCCATGTTGGGAATCAGGGTGGTTTGGGTGAACCGCATCATCACGGCGGTGGTCAGGTCGTTCTTGTCGACGAAATAGCGGTACAGCACCGTCTTGGAGACGCCGATCTCCGCGGCGATCTCGTCCATGCTCAATGCGCCGCCGTGCCGCCGAATGGCGTCGATCGTGCCGTCTACCAACTCGTTGCGGCGCTCCACCTTGTGCTGGTGCCAGCGCCGCTTGCGACCATCCGTCTTGGCCGCCACAGCCAATGTTCGCTCTGCCACTGTCGCCGATTTCCCATTCACTAGACGCCCTCGATACTACGGCGTGCGCGCCTGTTTGGGGCTTCGACCGCGCGCCGGCGCAGCCGCTGTGAACAGTGCGGTCACACTAATCGGTCGGGACGATGAATGATGGAGTGGTGGTACACAGAGCCTCGCCTCGAGGTGTAGCGCCGGGCCCGCGTGCGGCGGGACCGGACTCGACGACGGCGCCGACCGGAACCGGGCGCTCTCACCCGTCGCTCGCCGAATCCTTCGCCGGCGCCGACCCGCAGGCCGATGCGGAGCGCCGGGTGGCGCTGCGCCGGATGAAGGCGGTGGCGCTGAGCTTCCTGATCGGCGCCAGCGTGCTGTTCCTCGCCTGCCGGTGGGCCCAGGCCCACGCCCACCTCGGCGCCTGGGTCGGTTACGTCGGAGCCGCCTCCGAGGCCGGGATGGTGGGCGCGCTGGCCGACTGGTTCGCGGTGACGGCGCTGTTCCGGCATCCGCTGGGCATTCCTATCCCGCACACCGCGATCATCAAGCGCAAGAAGGATCAGCTCGGCGAGGGCCTGGGCACCTTCGTCCGGGAGAACTTCCTGTCGGCGCCGGTGGTGGAGACCAAGCTGCGAGACGCCCAGGTGCCCGGACGGCTCGGCAAGTGGCTGTCAGAGACCGCGCACGCCCAGCGGGTGGCCGCCGAGACCGCGACGGTGCTGCGGGTGCTGGTCGAGCTGCTCCGTGACGACGACGTCCAGCAGGTGATCGACCGCATGATCGTGCGCCGCATCGCCGAGCCGCAGTGGGGACCGCCGGTCGGACGGGTATTGGCGACCCTGCTGGCCGAGAATCGGCAGGAGGCGTTGATCCAGTTGCTGGCCGACCGCGCCTTCCAGTGGTCGCTGAACGCCGGTGAGGTCATCCAACGGGTGGTCGAGCGCGACTCCCCGACGTGGTCGCCGCGCTTCGTCGACCACCTGGTCGGCGACCGCATTCACCGTGAGCTGATGGACTTCACCGACAAGGTGCGTCGGAATCCGGATCACGAGCTGCGCCGGTCGGCCACCCGGTTCTTGTTCGAATTCGCCGACGACCTGCAAAACGACGCGGAGACCATCGCGCGCGCGGACGCGATCAAGGAACAGCTGATGGCGCGCGACGAGATCGCCAACGCCGCCGCGACCGCCTGGAAGACGCTGAAACGGCTGGTGCTCGAGGGCGTGGATGACCCGTCCAGCACGCTGCGGACCCGCATCAGTGACACGGTGGTCCGCATCGGGGAGTCACTGCGCGATGACGCCGACCTGCGCGACAAGGTGGACAACTGGATCGTGCGCGCGGCCCAGCACCTGGTTTCGCAATACGGGGTGGAGATCACCGCGATCATCACCGACACCATCGAGCGCTGGGACGCCGAGGAGGCCAGCCGGCGCATCGAGCTGCACGTGGGCCGTGACCTGCAGTTCATCCGGATCAACGGCACCGTGGTGGGCTCGTTGGCGGGGCTGGTCATCTACGCCGTGGCGCAGCTACTTTTCTAGTAGTGCTAACAAGTGCTTGCAATAGCAAGCACTTGTAGTAGTCTGTGGGCGTCACGGTCGATCGTCCGAGCCAGGAGCACGCAATGGCGCCCGAGGAGAAGCTCTCCGCCAAGGTGTCCAACGCCGCCTCCGACATGGCATCGGACATCGGTAGTTTCATCCGGAGCCAGCGCGAACTCGCGCAGGTCTCGGTGCGCCAACTCGCCGAAAAGTCCGGCGTCAGCAATCCCTACCTGAGCCAGGTGGAGCGTGGATTGCGCAAGCCTTCGGCCGACGTGCTCAACCAGATCGCGAAGGCGCTGCGGGTCTCCGCCGAGGTGCTCTACGTGCGGGCCGGGATCCTCGAGCCCAGCGACAAGAATCAGGTGCGCGACGCAATCATCACCGATACCGCGATCACCGAGCGGCAAAAGCAGGTTCTGCTCGACATCTACACATCGTTCACCCACCAAAACGAATCCAGCGAACCAACCAGCGAGGAGTGTCCGACCGAACCCAACGGCTAGCGGGTGGCGACGTATTAACCACCCACCGCCCGGGTTACCCAGAAGCGAGGATCCGGCAGTCGCCGGCGGAGAAACAGGCGCGCCTGGCTCCCACAACAACACCGAAGAAAACCCAAGAACGCCGATAACGGAAAACCATGAAAGGAAAAACCATGGCGGACAACACGAATATCGAGGACTTGCGAGCTCCGCTGCTGGCGGCCCTCGGCGCGGCAGACCTGGCTCTGGCGACGGTCAACGAATTGATCGCCAACCTGCGTGACCGCGCAGAAGAGACCCGCGCGGACACCCGCAGCCGGGTTGAGGAGAGCCGCGCTCGCCTGACCAAGTTGCAGGAGGACCTGCCCGAGCAGCTCGGCGAGCTCCGCGAGCGGTTCACCAGCGAGGAACTGCGCAAGGCGGCCGAGGGCTACCTGGACGCGGCGACCAACCGGTACAACGAGCTGGTCGAGCGGGGCGAGGCCGCCCTGCAGCGGCTGCGCAGCCAGACCGGTCTGGACGACGCCTCCGCCCGCGCCGAGGGCTACGTGGACCAGGCCGTCGAGCTGACGCAGGAGGCGCTGGGCACCGTCGCATCGCAGACCCGCGCCGTCGGTGAGCGCGCGGCCAAGCTGGTCGGCATCGAGCTGCCCAAGAAGTCCGACGAGACCGCCCAGAAGGCGCAGAAGGCCGTCGCGAAGAAGGCGCCCGCCAAGAAGGCTCCGGCCAAGAAGGCTCCGGCCAAGAAGGCCGCCGCCAAGAAGGTCACCCAGAAGTAAGTCGAGCGGTCGACTCGGAGTTGTCCTTCGGGCAACTCTGAGTCGACGATTCCGATGGCGCCCGCATACGCTTAAGGCGTGAGCCACCTCGTGGGTACCGTCATGCTGGTCTTGCAGATCGCCGTCTTGGTCACGGCGGTATATGCGTTCGTGCACGCCGCGTTGCAGCGGCCCGATGCATACACCGCCGCCGACAAGCTGACCAAGCCGGTGTGGCTGGTGATCCTCGGTGGGGCTGTCGCGCTGACATCCATCCTGAGTTTTGTTTTCGGGGTACTCGGGATGGCCATCGCCGCGTGTGCGGCGGGCGTGTATCTGGTCGACGTGCGGCCGAAGCTGCTGGAAATTCAAGGTAAGTCGCGCTAGCGGGATGAAAGCCCTGCTGGCGATGCCGGCGGCGGCGCTTGTCGCGCTGTGGGGCCCGGCGGGTGCCGTCGCTGCGGACCCGGTCACGGTGTCGCCGCCGTTCATCGACCACACCGAGTGGGGGCAGTGGCACGGCCTGAGCAGCCTGCGGGTCTTCCCCACGCCGTCTGGCCGGCAGGCCGCCAGGCAGCAGCCCGGCGATTCGGCCCTCGCCGACGAGGCGTGGGGCGAGGTGCTGGCGCTGTCGCCGAATGCCGACACCCCCGGAATGCGCGCGCAGTTCATCTGTCACTGGCAGTTCGCCGAGGTGGCGGAGCCCGGTAAGACCAGCTGGAACCTGGAGCCGTGGCGGCCCGTCGTCGACGACGCCGAAATGGCGGCCTCCGGGTGCAACCCGGGCGCACCCGAAGAAAGGTTCTAGTGGCGAGCAAACCCACCCGGGCGCAGTTGGCGGCGATGGTCGACCACACCCTGCTCAAGCCCGAGGCCACGGAGGCGGACGTGGCCGCCCTGGTCGTCGAGGCCGCCGAATTGGGCGTCTACGCCGTGTGCGTCTCGCCGTCGATGGTGCCCGTCGCCGTGCGAGCCGGGGGAGGCGTACCCGTGGCCAGCGTGGCGGGTTTCCCGTCGGGCAAGCACACCTCGGCGGTCAAGGCGCACGAGGCCGAACAGGCCGTGGCATCGGGCGCCGCCGAGGTCGACATGGTCATCGACATCGGCGCCGCGCTGGCCGGCAACATCGGCGCCGTACGGGCCGACATCGCGGCCGTGCGCGCCGCCGTCCCCGGCGCCGTGCTCAAGGTGATCGTGGAGTCGGCGGTGCTGTTCTCCGGGACGGACGAGGACACGCTGGTCCAGGTGTGCCGCGCGGCCGAGGATGCCGGCGCCGACTTCGTCAAGACCTCGACCGGGTTCCATCCCGCGGGCGGCGCCTCGGTTCGGGCGGTCGCCGTGATGAGCCAGACCGTCGGCGGCCGGCTGGGCGTGAAGGCCAGCGGCGGCATCCGCGACGCCGCCGCGGCACTGGCGATGCTGGACGCGGGCGCCACCCGGCTCGGCCTGTCCGGCACCCGGGCGGTGCTCGACGGGCTTGGCTGAATGGTCCGGCGCTCCCCCGCAAGCGGGCGGTACCCCCACAACACGCCGTACCGGCGCGCATCGTTGCAGGACGGCCTAGACCCTCAGAGGTTGGCGAAGCAGGGGTCGTTGTTGTTGCCGGTGGGGATGCTGGCGTTCTGCGTCGAGAAGTGACTGGTCACACCGGTCGGGGTGACCTGGACGCTGTCCGCGTGGATGCCCAGCGGGTAGTTCTTGGTGAACTGCGACGTGAAGTCGTCCAGCGTCGACTGCACCGACTCCTTCGGCATGGTGAACCCGAGCGCGTTGAAGCTCACGATCTGCAGCTGCAGGCCGGTGCCCGACACCACCGGCTTGGTGGTGAGGTTGTCCAGCATGCCCTTCAGCTCGATGGTGCCGTCGTTGGGATGCGTCGTCACCGTGTTGGTCACGAACGGGCCGAGTACCGGAATCGCGTTCTGGACGGATTCCTTGATCCCGTCCGACGTCCACGTGACGTTCGCGTCGAGCGACCCGATGGTGCCCTTGGAGTCCGCGGTGTTCTTGAGCTGGACGTTGCGGATGTTGATGTCGATCTTCATGCCCTTGGCGTCGCGGACCTGATTGCCCGCCGTCGTCACCGAGATGTTGGTGTAGTGCTTGGTGAGCTGCTGCCACAGCATCAGCGGCGCCACCCCGAACGACGCGGTGGCCTGGTCCTTGACCTCGCACGCCACCGCCTCGGCGACCTTGCTGTTGGCGACGTGGCGGACGTATAACTCGGCGCCGACCAGCCCGGCGATCACCAGGCAGACCACGATGATGCAGACCAGCACGACCGACAGCGGGTCGCGCAGGAAGCGGCGCTTCCTCTTCCCCGGCGTGGTGTCCCCACCGGGCGTGGCCAGCTTCTCCGTCGGGCCCGCGGGCGGGGTCGGTGGCGGAGGCGGCGGGTAATCGGGCCGCTGCATGTTCGGCGGGGGCGTACCGAGCCGCTCGGTCTGACCCGGCAGCGGACCGGCGGCCGGCGGCGGCGGCGCGGCGGGGCCGCCCGTGTTGATCCGCTCGGTCGGGCGCTCGGTGGGGGGCTGGCCGAAGTGGCCCTGGTTGCCGGGACGGCCCCACGTCGACGGGTCGTTAGGTGGTCCTTGTGGGTTCGTCACCCGACCGATTCTGCCCTATCCAGCTGAGCGAAATCTGAGTGGTTGCGCAGCACCGCGATGCTCTCGCGGGCCTTCGCCACCCGCTCGACGTCGATGTCGGCGACCACCAACTCCGGCCCGGAGCCGGCCGACGTGACGACTTCGCCGAACGGGGAGGCCACCAGGCTGCCGCCCACCCCCGTGGGCGCGCCCGAATCGGTCAGCGGGGCGCCCGGGTCGGCCTGGCCGGCGGCCGCGACGTACGTCATCGAGTCCAGCGCGCGCGCCCGCGCCAGCAACGTCCACTGGTCGAGCTTGCCCGGGCCCGCGCCCCAGGACGCGCATACGGCGATCAGCTGGGCGCCCCGGCGGGCCAGCTCCGTGTACAGCGCCGGGAAGCGGATGTCGTAACAGACGCTCAACCCCACCCGGACGCCGGCCACCGTGATCACCACCGGCTCGCGCCCGGGCGCGACGGTGCGCGACTCGGTGAACCCGAACGCGTCGTAAAGGTGGATTTTGTCGTAGTGGGTGTCGGGCTCGTTGGGGCTGCCGGGTCCGGCCGCGATCAACGTGTTCTTCACCCGGCCGTCCCCGGCCGGGGTGAACATGCCGGCGATCACCGTGATCGCGCAGTCGGTCGCGGTGCGCCGCACACCCGTCGCCCACGGGCCTTCGAGCGGCTCGGCGACCGGCGCCAACGGAACACCGAACCGGCACATGGTCGCCTCCGGGAACACCACCAGGTCCGCGCCCGCGTCGGCGGCCCGTCCGCTGTACTCGCGCACCAGCTGGAGGTTCTCGTCCGGATCGGTGCCGCTGGAGATTTGCGCCAACGCGATTCGCATGGGCGCCAGCTTAGGCCCGGGAGGTCACGCCATTCCGGCGATCCACTCGGTGGTGAACCGTTGTTCGGCGGCCACCAGCTCGGCCAATCGGGTGCCGATGATGTTCTCCAGCTTGCCGCCGATGATCGGGACGCGTACCTGGACGGTGGCCCGGAAGCTCAGCCGCGCGCCGCCGGTCTCCAGGATCGGCGACAGCGTGGCGGTGCCCGTGAGCTGCACAGGGGCGTCGAGTATCGCGCCGACCACGGAGCCCCGCGCCGCGCCGTCGGCGACCGGTCCCCAGGTCTCCTCGCGGCGGATGCGCAGATCGCCGCTGTGCAATTGCGTGACCATCCCCGGCAGATTGTGGCTGTGGATGACCTGGATGGTCACCACCTCGACGGTGTCGTCGTCCCCGGTGTCGCCGCCGACCCGCATCGACTCCAGCGTGGCCAGGTCGACACCGGATCCGGCCAGCCGTGCCCGCCAATAGGTCTCGTCGGTGAAGGCCCGGTGCACCTCTTCAACGCTGCCGTCGTAGTCGGCCGACAAGTCGAATGAACGCGGCATAGCAGGTGAGGCTACCGTTACGGGCCATGAAATCCAGCGATGCCGGTTCGACATTCGCCGGCGCGCATGTCGCCGAGGCGGTGTCGCTCGCGCCGCTGACGACGTTGCGGATCGGGCCGGTGGCGCGCCGCCTGATCACCTGCACCAGCACCCGGCAGGTGCTCGCCGTGGTGCGGGGGCTGGACGCCGAAAGCCATGCGGGAGAACGTGGCCCGGTGCTGGTGTTCGCCGGCGGCTCCAACCTGGTGATCGCCGACACCCTGACCGACCTCACCGCGGTGCGGCTGGCCAACCGCGGCATCGCCGTCGACGGCAACCTGGTTCGCGCGGAGGCCGGTGCGGTCTGGGACGACGTCGTGGTCAGCGCCATCGAGCACGGTCTGGGTGGCCTGGAATGCCTGTCCGGGATCCCCGGTTCGGCCGGGGCGACCCCGGTGCAGAACGTTGGGGCATACGGCGCCGAGGTCTCCGACACCCTCACCCGGGTGCGGATACTGGATCGCGGTAGCGGGGAGGTCCGCTGGGTGCCCGGCGCCGAGCTCGGCTTCGGCTACCGCACCAGCGTTTTCAAGCGGGCCGCTCACTCCGCGTTCGAAATGCCTTGGCTGGTACTGGAAGTCGAGTTCGCGCTGGACGCCTCGGGCCGCAGTGCGCCGCTGCGCTACGGCGAAGTCGCGGCCGC
Organism: Mycobacterium sp. E3247; assembly: GCF_001667785.1. Classification (NCBI taxonomy): domain Bacteria; kingdom Bacillati; phylum Actinomycetota; class Actinomycetes; order Mycobacteriales; family Mycobacteriaceae; genus Mycobacterium; species Mycobacterium sp. E3247. The sequence goes on from NZ_LZJG01000236.1 coordinate 8,481, forward strand.
ACTGGGCGTCGCCGGCGGTGAGCGTGCCGACCCCCGGGCGGTCCGGCGGGCGGTGCTCACGCTGCGCGGCCGCAAGGGCATGGTGCTCGACCCGGGCGATCACGACACCTGGAGCGTGGGCTCGTTCTTCACCAACCCGGTGGTCGCGCCCGAGGCGTACGAGCGGCTGGCCCGCAGCGTGGACGGGCCGGTCCCGCACTACCCGGCACCGGACGGCGTCAAGCTGGCCGCCGGATGGCTGGTGGAGCGGGCCGGCTTCGCCAAGGGCTATCCCGACGACCCGGCGGCCCGGTGCCGGTTGTCCACCAAGCATGCGCTGGCGCTGACCAACCGCGGCGGCGCCACCACCGAGGACGTGATCGCACTGGCCCGCACCGTCCGCGACGGAGTTCACGATGTGTTTGGTGTCACACTGAAACCCGAGCCTGTCCTGCTCGGCTGCAGGCTGTAGCTCGGGATCCTTCGCACGACCGCCCCGACCCCGATTTGTCGCGGCGGAGATGATGGATTTTGCCCGGTATCTTTGACTTTCGTGAGCACGTCACAGACCCCGCCGCCGATCAACCGGCGCGTGGCCTTGGCGACCCTCGGACTGGGAGTCTTCGCCCCGAGCCTATTGGCCGCGTGCAGCGGCACCACGGCCAAGCAGGCCGAGAAGAAGGAGCAGCCCGCGCCGCAGCTGAAGTTCCAGCCGGCCGACGCGACCGAGAACGTGGTGCCGATCGCTCCGATCAGCGTCCAGATCAGCGACGGCTGGTTCCAGCACGTGGCGCTGACGAATTCCGCGGGCAAGGCCGTGGCGGGCAAGTTCAACTCCGACCGCACGGTGTACTCGGTCACCGAGCCGCTGGGCTACGACTCGACCTACACCTGGAGCGGGTCGGCGGTCGGGCACGACGGCAAGGCCATCCCGGTCGCGGGCAAGTTCACCACGGTGTCGCCCAGCAAGAAGATCAGCGGGGCGTTCCAGCTGGCCGACGGGCAGACGGTGGGGGTGGCGGCGCCGATCATCATCCAGTTCGACGCGCCGATCACCGACAAGGCCGCCGTGGAGAAGGCGCTGACCGTCACCACGAATCCGCCCGTCGAGGGCAGCTGGGCCTGGCTGCCCGACGAGGCGGCGGGCGCGCGGGTGCACTACCGCACCCGCGAGTACTACCCCGCGGGCACCACCGTCAACGTCGACGCCAAGCTCTACGGTGTGCCGTTCGGCGGCGGCGCGTACGGCGCCGACGACATCTCGCTGAACATCAACATCGGCCGGCGGCAGGTGGTGAAGGCCGAGGTCTCCTCGCACCGCATCCAGGTCGTCACCGACGCGGGCGTCATCATGGACTTCCCCTGCAGCTACGGCGAGGCCGACAAGGCGCGCAACGTCACCCGCAACGGCATCCACGTCGTCACCGAGAAGTACTCGGACTTCTACATGTCCAACCCGGCCGCCGGCTACACCAACGCCCACGAGCGGTGGGCGGTGCGGATTTCCAATAACGGCGAATTCATCCACGCCAACCCGTCCAGCGCGGGCGCGCAGGGCAACAGCAACGTCACCAACGGCTGCATCAACCTGTCGACCGGCGACGCGGAGCAGTACTACCAGTCGGCGATGTACGGCGACCCGGTGGAGGTGACCGGAAGCTCGATCCAGCTGTCCTACTCCGACGGTGACATCTGGGACTGGGCGGTCGACTGGGACACCTGGGTGGCGATGTCGGCGCTGCCGCCGCCCACCACGCGTCCGCCGTCGACGCAGATCCCGGTCACCGCGCCGGTCACGCCGTCGACCGCTCCGAGCCTGTCCGGCACACCGACGACCACGACCACGAGCACTAGCCCCGGCGGTTAAAGCGGGTGGCCGACGCCTGATCGCGCGGCTTCAGGACGATCAGGTCGAGGTCGACGTGGGGCGGCCGGGAGGCCACGAAGCCGATCACCTCGGCGACGTCCTCGGCGACCAGCGGGGTGATCCCGGTGTACACGGCGTCGGCGCGCTGTTGATCGCCGTCGAAGCGAACCAGCGAAAACTCGGTCTCGACGGCACCCGGTGCGATCTCGGTCAGCCGCACCGGCTTGCCCAGCAGCTCCCCGCGCAGCGTGCGGTGCAGCGCTCCCTGGCCGTGTTTGGCCGCGGTATACCCGGCGCCGCCGTCGTAAACCTCAAGTGCGGCAACGGAAGTCACCGTGACGATCAAGCCGTCGCCGGAATCGATGAGCTTGGGCAGCAGCGCGCGGGTGACCCGCAGCGTGCCCATCACGTTGGTCTCCCACATCCACCGCCAATGCTCGAGATCGGCGTCGATAACCGGTGCGAGCCCGCGGGCCCCGCCCGCGTTGTTGACCAGCACGTCGACCCGGGGCAGCTCGTCGGCCAGCGAAGCGACCGAGGCGTCGTCTGTGACGTCGGCCACAATCGCCGTCCCGCCGATCTCCCTGGCCAGGGCGTTGATCCGGGCCGCCCGCCGCGCCACCGCGACCACGTGAAAGCCCTGCGCAGCAAGGGTGTGGGCCGTCGCCTCCCCGATCCCGGAACTGGCGCCCGTGACCACCGCGACCCGCTCATTCCTGACATTTCCAACCATCGAAACAACCTTAGTGAACGTGCTAAATTTTCGGAGTGCACCTCAGCGCCATGTCCAGCACCACCACCGCGTGTCTTTGCGCGGCGGGTGCGTGTTGTTGTCGCGCACTTTGCCGCTCCTGATTTTCAGGTGTGGCCAGTGACGGCCAACAAAAATCGGACAAAGGACGCTCGTGCGCTCGAATACCCTCACCCAGCCTCATCATTCGCCCAACCGTGCCGGCATCAAAGGGCACCGGACGGTACGCCGTCAGATCCTGCCGCCGGCACTGCACATCCCCGACTCCGCGGCCGCCTCGGTGTTCCGGGCCGTCCGGCTGCGCGGTCCCGTCGGGCGTGACGTCATCGCCGGCGTCACCTCGCTGAGCATCGCGACGGTCAACCGCCAAGTCATCGCACTGCTCGACGCCGGTTTGCTGCGGGAACGCGCCGACCTGGCCGTCTCCGGCGCGATCGGCCGCCCCCGCGTGCCGGTCGAGGTCAACCACGAGCCGTTCGTGACGCTGGGCATCCACATCGGCGCGCGGACCACCAGCATCGTGGCCACCGACCTGTTCGGTCGCACGCTCGACACCGTCGAGACACCCACACCGCTCAGCCCCGCCGGGCCCGCGCTGGCGTCGCTGGCCGACAGCGCCGCCCGCTACCTGCGGCGTTGGCATCGGCGCCGCCCGCTCTGGGTCGGCGTCGCGATCGGCGGCACCGTCGACAGCGCTACCGGCCACGTCGACCACCCACGGCTGGGCTGGCGGCAGGCGCCGGTCGGCCCGGTCCTGGCCGACGCGCTGGGCCTGCCCGTCTCGGTGGCCTCGCACGTCGACGCCATGGCCGGCGCGGAGCTCCTGCTCGGCATGCGGCGATTCCTGCCCAGCTCGCCGACCAGTCTCTACGTCTACGCCCGCGAGACCGTGGGCTACGCGCTGGTGATCGGCGGACGGGTGCACTGCCCCGCCAGCGGACCCGGCACCATCGCCACCTTGCCCGCCCACTCGGAGCTGCTCGGGGGCGCCGGCCAGCTGGAGTCCACGGTCAGCGACGAGGCGGTGCTCGCCGCCGCGCGCCGGCTGCGGGTGCTGCCGTTCGCCCCCGCGGGCCGCGCCAACGCACCGGCCGCAGGCATCGCCGACCTGCTGCGGGTGGCCCGGGCCGGCAACGAACAGGCCAAAGAGCTGCTGAACGAGCGCGGCCGCGTGCTCGGGGAGGCGGTGGCGTTGCTGCGCGACATGCTGAACCCCGACGAACTGGTGGTTGGTGGCCAGGCCTTCACCGAGTACCCCGAGGCGATGGAGCACGTGGAGGCGGCGTTCGCCGAACGTTCGGTATTGCCGCCGCGCGACATCCGCGTCACCGTCTTCGGCAACCGGGTGCAGGAGGCCGGCGCGGGCACCGTGTCGCTGGGCGGCCTGTACGCCGACCCGCTCGGCGCGATGCGGCGGGCCGGGGCGAGGCTGCGCGACGTCGCCGCCGACGAGCCGTCCGCTTAGGGCGAAGCCGACGTGGGGGTTGGGCTGGCCGGCCCGGCATCCTGTAAAGATGAGGGAGTGCGGCACGAAGACGTCTTCCGGCTGAAACCGCGCCGCGTCGCAGTGTTGGCGGTGCACACCTCACCGCTGGCCCAGCCGGGCACCGGCGACGCCGGGGGCATGAACGTCTACGTGCTGCAAACCGCGTTGCACCTGGCGCGGAGGGGCATCGAGGTGGAGATCTTCACCCGGGCCACCGCGTCCGCCGACCCGCCTGTCGCGCGGGTGGCGCCCGGTGTGCTGGTGCGCAACGTGGTCGCGGGGCCGTTCGAGGGCCTGGACAAATACGACCTGCCCACCCAGCTGTGCGCGTTCGCCGCCGGGGTGCTGCGCGCGGAGGCGTCGCACGAGCCGGGCTATTACGACATCGTGCACTCGCATTATTGGCTGTCCGGACAGGTCGGCTGGCTGGCCCGCGACCGCTGGGCGGTGCCGCTGGTGCACACCGCGCACACGCTGGCCGCGGTGAAGAACGCGGCGCTGGCGGCGGGGGATGCGCCCGAGCCGCCGTTGCGCACGGTCGGCGAGCAGCAGGTCGTCGACGAGGCGGACCGGCTGATCGTCAACACCGAAGACGAAGCCAGGCAATTGATTTCGATCCACCGCGCCGACCCGGCCTGCATCGACGTCGTCCACCCCGGGGTGGATCTCGAGGTGTTCCGCCCGGGTGACCGTCGGGCGGCGCGGGCCGCGCTGGGATTGCCCCTCGACGAGGACGTCGTGGTGTTCGTGGGGCGGATCCAGCCGCTGAAGGCGCCCGACATCGTGTTGCGTGCCGCCGCGAAGTTGCCCGGCGTGCGCATCGTGGTGGCCGGCGGCCCGTCGGGCAGCGGCCTGGCGTCCCCGGACGGGCTGCGACGGCTGGCCGACGACCTGGGCATCGCGGCGCGGGTGACCTTCCTGCCCCCGCAGTCCCGCACCGACCTGGCCACCCTGTTCCAGGCCGCCAACCTGGTCGCGGTGCCGAGTTACTCGGAGTCCTTCGGTCTGGTGGCCGTCGAGGCGCAGGCATGTGGCACGCCGGTGGTCGCCGCGGCGGTCGGGGGCCTGCCGGTGGCCGTGCGCGACGGGATCACCGGCACGCTGGTGGCCGGCCACGACGTCGACCGATGGGCGGACGCCCTGGACCGGATGCTGCGCCTGCGCACGCCGCAGGCCGAGGCGATGAGCCGCGCGGCCGCCGCGCACGCGGCCACGTTCTCCTGGGAGAACACCACCGATGCGCTGCTGGCCAGCTATCGCCGGGCGATCAGCGGGTACACCGCCGAACGCCGGGGGGTGGGTGCGTGACCTCCACTGTGGAGCGCGTGATCGAGGACGCGCTGCAGGCCAGTGGTCTGACCTACTCCAAGCAGGAGGGGGCGCACGGCGGCCTCTCCGGGCTGGTGGTGGAGCTGCCCGGGGAGCGCAAACTCAAGACCAACACCATCTTGAGCGTCGGCGAGCATTCGGTGCGCGTCGAGGCGTTCGTGTGCCGCAAGCCCGACGAGAACCACGAGGGCGTTTACCGCTTCCTGCTCAAGCGGAACCGCCGTCTCTACGGGGTGGCCTACACGCTGGACAAGGTCGGCGACATCTACCTGGTGGGCCGCATGTCGCTGGCGTCGGTGGACGCCGACGAGATCGACCGGGTGCTCGGGCAGGTGCTCGAAGCGGTCGATTCGGACTTTAATACGTTGCTGGAGTTGGGTTTTCGCTCGTCGATCCAGAAGGAATGGGAGTGGCGGGTATCCCGCGGCGAGTCGCTGAAGAACCTCGAGGCGTTCGCTCACCTGATCGACGAAGACGACGACGAATAGGGCCGTGAGAGACTTGCCGGCATGGGAGAGACTGCCACGCTGGTGCTGCTCCGCCACGGCGAGAGCGACTGGAATGCCCTGAACCTGTTCACCGGTTGGGTGGACGTGGGGCTGACCGAGAAGGGTCGGGCCGAGGCGGTGCGCAGCGGCGAGCTCCTCTCCGAGCAGGGCCTGCTGCCCGACGTCCTCTACACGTCGCTGCTGCGCCGCGCGATCACCACCGCGCACCTGGCGCTGGACGCCGCCGACCGGTTGTGGATCCCGGTGCGGCGCAGCTGGCGGCTCAACGAACGGCACTACGGCGCGCTGCAGGGCCTGAACAAAGCGGAGACCAAGGAGCGCTACGGCGAGGAGCAGTTCATGACCTGGCGGCGCAGCTACGGCACGCCGCCCCCGCCGATCGAGAGGGGCAGCCAGTTCAGCCAGGACACCGACCCGCGGTACGCCAACATCGGCGGCGGCCCGCTCACCGAATGCCTGGCCGACGTGGTGGTCCGCTTTCTTCCGTATTTCACCGATGTCATCGTCCCGGACCTGCGCAGTGGCAAGACGGTGTTGATCGTCGCGCACGGCAACTCACTGCGAGCCCTGGTCAAATACCTCGACGGGATGACCGACGACGACGTGGTGGGGCTGAACATTCCGACCGGGGTTCCGCTGCGTTATGACCTGGACGCCGACCTGCGGCCGGTGGTGCCGGGCGGTACCTACCTGGACCCGGAGGCGGCCGCAGCGGGCGCCGCGGCGGTTGCCAGCCAGGGGCGCGGCTGACTCCGGTCGCGGTCTTTTGCAATATCCATAGGCCTGTTGGCCGAACATCGCGTGAACGGCAGTGGAACACCTGAAGCGCAGAGTGTGACTTGTCCGATTTTGGCCTCGTTCCGCTAGGGCGGCGTTCAGGAAGATTTGTAGGATTTGCTATGTGACTGTGTTCTCGGCGCTGTTGCTGGCCGGGGTGTTGTCCGTGCTCGGGCTGGCCGTCGGTGTAGCGGCCGGGACCCGGCTGTCGCCGAAAGCGGCCCAGCGCCGGCAGCGGGTCAGCACGGAATGGACCGGGATCACCGTCGCGCAGATGCTGCAACGCATCGTCGCCCTGATGCCGCTGGGGGTCGCGGTGGTGGATTCCCACCGCGACGTCGTCTACCTCAATGACCGGGCCAGGGAACTGGGCCTGGTGCGCGACCGGCAGCTCGACGATCAAGCGTGGGAGGCGGCGCAGCAGGCGCTGGGGGGCATCGACGTCGAATTCGATCTGCGGCCGGCCAAACGGGCGGGGGGCCGCTCGGGGCTGTCCGTGCACGGGCAGGCGCGGCTGCTCAGCGAGGAAGACCGCCGGTTCGCCGTGGTGTTCGCCCACGACCAGTCCGACTACGCGCGCATGGAAGCGACCAGGCGCGACTTCGTGGCCAATGTCAGCCACGAGCTCAAGACCCCGGTCGGGGCCATGGCGTTGCTCGCCGAGGCCCTGCTGGCGTCGGCGGACGACCCCGAGACGGTTCGCCGGTTCGCCGAGAAGGTGCTTGTCGAAGCCAACCGGCTGGGGGACATGGTCGCCGAGCTGATCGAACTGTCGCGGCTGCAGGGTGCGGAGCGGTTGCCCAACGTCACCGAGGTTGACGTGGATACCGTTGTTTCGGAAGCAATTTCACGTCACAAGGTGGCCGCCGACAACGCTCAGATCGAGATCCGCACCGATGCGCCCAGCGGCCTGCGGGTGCTGGGCGACGAAACGCTTCTGGTCACCGCGTTGGCCAACCTGGTGTCCAACGCGATCGCCTATTCGCCGCCCGGTTCGCCGGTTTCGATCAGTCGCCGCCGCCGCGGCGACAACATCGAGATCGCCGTCACCGACCGTGGCATCGGGATCGCGCTGGAGGATCAGGAGCGGGTCTTCGAGCGGTTCTTCCGGGGGGACAAGGCACGCTCGCGCGCCACTGGCGGCAGTGGGCTGGGCCTGGCCATCGTCAAACACGTCGCGGCCAACCACAACGGCAGCATCGGGGTGTGGAGCAAGCCGGGGACCGGATCGACGTTCACGCTGTCGATCCCGGCCTACAAGGACGACGACGAACAACCCGAGCAACCGCAGGGTCGCGAGGTGCGGCCCAACAGGTCACAACGAGAGGAAGAACTAAGTCGATGACCCGCGCGTACGACGATGCAGTGGGGGCACCCCCAGCCGCGCAGCGGCGAGGGGGCCGCAGCGATGAGAAGGAGTCGCGCTGATGACCAGTGTGCTGATCGTGGAGGACGAGGAGTCGCTGGCCGATCCGCTGGCATTCCTGTTGCGCAAGGAGGGCTTCGAGGCCACGGTCGTGACCGATGGACAAGCCGCGCTGGCCGAATTCGATCGCGGTGGAGCCGACATCGTGCTGCTCGACCTGATGCTGCCCGGCATGTCGGGGACCGACGTGTGCAAGCAGCTGCGTGCCCGGTCCAGCGTGCCGGTGATCATGGTGACCGCGCGCGACAGCGAGATCGACAAGGTCGTCGGGCTGGAGCTCGGCGCGGATGATTACGTGACGAAGCCGTATTCGGCGCGCGAGCTGATCGCCCGGATCCGCGCGGTGCTGCGCCGTGGTGGCGACGACGACTCCGAGATCAGCGACGGGGTGCTGGAGTCCGGGCCGGTCCGGATGGATGTCGAGCGCCACGTCGTCTCGGTCAACGGTGACACGATCACGTTGCCGCTCAAGGAGTTCGATCTGCTCGAGTACCTGATGCGCAACAGCGGCCGGGTGCTGACTCGCGGGCAGCTGATCGACCGGGTATGGGGCGCCGACTACGTCGGCGACACC
>NZ_LZJG01000237.1:0-18159 GCF_001667785.1 Mycobacterium sp. E3247
CGCCCGGCCTGGACCGACAGCGCCGACGTCGTCGTCATCGGTACCGGCGTCGGGGGACTGGCCGCCGCGCTGGCCGCCCACCGTGCGGGGCGCCGCGTCGTCGTGCTGAGCAAGGCCGACCAGGCGCGCGGGGCGACGGCCACGCACTACGCCCAGGGCGGCATCGCGGTGGTCCTGCCCGACAACGACGACTCCGTCGAGGCCCACGTCGCCGACACCGTGGCTGCCGGCGCCGGCCTCTGCGATCCCGACGCGGTGACCTCCATCGTCGCCGACGGCTATCGGGCGGTGTCCGAATTGGTCGGTGCCGGAGCGCGATTCGACGAGGCGGCCCCGGGCCGCTGGGACGTGACGCGTGAGGGCGGGCACTCGCAGCGGCGCATCGTGCACGCCGGGGGCGACGCCACCGGCGCCGAGGTGCAGCGCGCGCTCGACCACGCCGCCCGGGTGCTGGACGTCCGCACCGGCCACGTCGCGCTGCGCGTGCTGCACGACGGTGCGGCCGTGACCGGCGTGTCCGTCGGCAACCGCGACGGGTACGGAATCATCGACGCGCCGGCGGTCATCCTGGCCTCCGGTGGCCTCGGGCACCTCTACGGCGCGACCACCAATCCCGCGGGCTCGACGGGCGACGGCATCGCGCTGGCGCTGTGGGCCGGCGTCGCGGTCAGCGACCTCGAGTTCATTCAGTTCCATCCGACGATGCTGTTCGGTGGGGGCGGCGGCCGGCGTCCGCTGATCACCGAGGCGATCCGCGGTGAGGGAGCGATACTGCTTGACCGGCAAGGCAAGTCGGTCACCGCGGGTGTGCACCCGATGGGCGATCTGGCGCCGCGCGACGTCGTCGCCGCGGCCATCGACACGCGGCTGAAGGAGACCGGTGACCCGTGCGTCTTCCTCGACGCGCGCGGCATCGCGGGTTTTGCCACCCGGTTCCCGACCGTGACCGCCGCGTGCCGGGCCGCCGGCATCGACCCGGTCCGCCAACCCATCCCGGTCGTACCGGGGGCGCACTACAGCTGCGGCGGCGTCGTCACCGACGTCTTCGGGCAGACCGAACTGCCGGGGCTGTTCGCCGCCGGCGAGGTGGCGCGCACCGGCATGCACGGCGCCAACCGGCTGGCGTCCAACAGCCTGCTGGAAGGCCTGGTGGTCGGCGGGCGCGCCGGCAAGGCCGCGGTCGCGCACGCACTGGCGGCAGGGCGCGTCCGGGCCACAGAGTGCGAGCCGTCGGTCCACACCGCGCCGGACCGCCGCGAATTGCAGGCCGCGATGAGCCGCGACGCTTCCGTGGTGCGCGACGCCGCCGGGCTGAACCGGTTGTCCGACGCGCTCTCGGCGGCCCCGGTGCGCACCATCGCCGGCCGTCGCGACTTCGAGGACGTCGCGCTGGCCGTGGCCGCCCGCGCCGTGACCGCCGCCGCCCTGGCGCGCAGCGAGAGCCGGGGTTGCCACCACCGAGCGGAACACCCCGAGCCCACGCCGGAGCAGGCGCGCAGCAGCGTGCTGCGGCTGGCCGACGACGGGAACTCGGTGTTGGCGGAGGCGCTGGCGGCGGTGGGCTGATGATGCTGCCCGACGAACGTAGCGCCGCTCAGGACACCATCCGGCGGGCTCTTGAGGAGGACCTGCGCGACGGGCCCGACGTCACCACCCTCGCGACGGTGCCCGCCGGCGCGGTGGCCACGGCGTCGATGGTGCCCCGCGAGGCCGGCGTGATCGCCGGCGTCGAGGTCGCGCTGCTGGTCCTCGACGCCGTCCTCCCCGGTGGCTACGAGGTGGTGCACAGCGTCGAGGACGGCGCCCGGCTGCAGCCCGGCGAGCCGGTGCTGACCGTGCGCGCGGACACCCGCGGCCTGCTGACCGCCGAGCGGACCATGCTGAACCTGGTCTGCCACCTGTCGGGCATCGCCACCACGACGGCGGCCTGGGTCGACGCCGTGAACGGCACCAAGGCCAAGGTCCGCGACACGCGCAAGACCCTGCCCGGGCTGCGTGCGCTGCAGAAGTACGCGGTGCGCGTCGGCGGGGGAGTCAACCACCGGATGGGCCTGGGGGACGCGGCGCTGATCAAGGACAACCACGTGGTGGCTGCGGGATCGGTCGTCGACGCGTTGCGGGCGGTCCGCGACGCGGCGCCCGATCTGCCGTGTGAGGTGGAGGTCGATTCGCTCGAGCAGCTGGACGAGGTGCTGGCCGAAAAGCCGGAGCTGGTCCTGCTGGACAACTTCCCGGTGTGGCAGACGCAGATGGCCGTGCAGCGCCGGGACGCTCGGGCACCCGCCGTCCTGCTGGAGTCCTCCGGTGGGCTCAGCCTGGACAACGCCGCCACCTACGCGGCCACCGGGGTGGACTACCTGGCCGTCGGCGCGCTGACGCACTCGGTGCGCGCGCTCGACGTCGGCCTGGACATGTAGGCCCTTCAGCCACGCAGCAGCGTCCGTGCGGCGGGCTTGGCGGCGTCCAGCGCGCTCGCGTCCCCGGAGATCCGGGACAGGATCAGTGCCCCCTCGATCAGTGCGATCACCGCCAGCGCAACCTGTCTGGCCTCCGCGGCAGCCCAGCCGTCGGAGCGCAGGCGCTCGTCGATCGCCGCGCACCAGCCCCTGAAGGCGCGCGCCGACGCCTCGCGCACCAGCGGGCTCGCGTTGACCGACTCGGTGGCGATCGGCTCGATCGGGCAGCCGTCGCGGTGGTCGCCGGCCAGCCCCGCCGTCAGCAGGTCGATCCACCGATCGACGATGTCGGCGGCGGGGCGGCCTGTGGCCAGGAAGCGGCGCAGCAGTTGTTCGATACCGGCCCCCTCGCCGTCGACGACTGCGGCGGCCAGCTGTTGCTTGCCCTGCGGGAAGTGGTGATACAGCGAACCGGGTTTGACGCCGGTCTCCTCGAGGATCTGATTGAGGCCCGTCGCCGCGTACCCCTGGCGCCGGAACAGGGTGGCGGCTTTATCGATCAACGCTGCGCGGCTGCGATCCGGTCTCGGCACGCTGTTGACAATACTTGAGAGATCACTCAAGAATGCTGAGATGAGGCAGCTCACCTACGAAGAAGTCGGACGATACGCGTGGCGCGACGTGCCCGACCCGCAGATCACCGCGCCCGAACAGGCGCTGGTCCGGCCGCTCATGGTGGCCTGCTGCGACCTCGATGTCGCGGTCGCCCATGGCCGGCTGCCGTTGCCGCCGGGATACGCGGTGGGCCACGAGGGTTTGGCCGAGGTCGTCGCGGTCGGCGACGGCGTCAAGGGTGTTCGGGTGGGCGACCGTGTCGTGGTGCCGTTCCAGATCAGCTGCGGAACCTGCCGCGAATGCCGCCGTGGCGTGACCGGTTCATGCGGCTCGGGGCCCCTGATGGCGATGTACGGAATGGCACCGATCGCGGGCCTCGACGGCGGCGGCTTCATGTCCGATCTGGTGCTGGTGCCGTACGCGGACGCAATGCTGATCCCAGTGCCCGACGGCGTCGACCCCGTCTCGATCGCGTCCCTGTCGGACAACATCCCCGACGGCTGGCGGACCGTGGGGCCGTTCGCCGATGAGCTGAATGCGCTCGACCCTGCCGACCGCCGCGTCCTGGTAGTCGGGCGGCTGTCGATCGGGTTGTACTCGGCCGCCTTCGCGGCGGCGCTGGGCGCCACGGTCGACTACGTCGACACCGACCCGCGGCGGCTGCCGGCCGCCGAGAAACTCGGTGCGGTGATCCACGACGTCGCCAAACCCGACAAGTCGTGGGATCCGTATCCGGTCACCGTGCACACCACCGGCGATGCGGCGCTGCTCTCGGCCACACTGCGTGCTACCTGGCCGGACGGCGTGTGCACCGACACTGGGATCTACCCCGAATACAAGGTCGAGATGCCGTTGCTGCCGATGTACACCCGTGGTGTGCAATTCATCACCGGACGAGTGAGCGCGCGGACGGTCATTCCGCAGGTGCTCGAGCGGCTCGCCGACGGCCTGGATCTGTCGCCGGCCGTCGATCGCGTCGTCGCCTGGGACGACGCGCCGTCGGCCTGGCCGACGATGAGCGGCAAAACGGTCTTCACCAGGGCGTAGACCGCTGGCGCGTGCGTCCGGGGCTTCGAGTGTGCGCCCAGGCCACCCCCCAGCGGCGTGTGACCGCCGTGAGCGCACGCGCAAAAGAGCGCGGCCGCCTCAGGAGACGTCGCCGACGAACACGCCGACCCGGCGCAGCTGCATGCGGGCCATCCGGGGCAGGCGCTCGGCGTCGGGGCCGTCCGAGCCGGCCGGCAGGATCCGCGGGTTGGTGATGTGCACCACGCGGTTGCGGCTGTACTGCACGTCGGCCTCGCCGGCGGCCAGCACGTTCTTGACCCAGTTCGTCTTGCCGTGGCCCAGCGCGATCGCCAGCACGTTCCCCTTGCGGTAGGGGGTGATGATGGTCTCGTACGGCGTGCCCGACGTGCGGCCGCGGTGCTTGATGGTGGCGGTGCCGGGCAGAAAGCGGGCGATCGGCTTGACCGCAGGGTTGAAATACTTGATCTGGAAGCGCTCGAACCAGGGCGGGAACACCATTGGGACGCCCGGCGCGTTGTTGGGATGATCCTTCGCGGACATGACGGCTCCCTGAGGTTGGTAGGGGCTTACCCGGCCTTACACGGGCACTGTACCGGTCGAATATCGACTTGAGTTGCTCTGGGACAATGGTGGCGATGAGTACCGCTTCAGCACCCGTGATGGCCCGCATCGACCTGCGGGGCGTTCAGCTGACGGCTGCCCGGTTGCGGACGGCGTTGCCGCGCGGGGGCGCCGACGTGGAGAGCGTGCTGCCCAGGGTGCGCCCGATCGTCGAGGCCGTCGCCGAGCGCGGCGCCGAGGCGGCCCTGGAGTTCGGGGAGTCGTTCGACGGGGTGCGGCCCGCGGCGGTCCGAGTGCCCGCGGCGGCGCTGGAGGCGGCGCTCGCCGAATTGCATCCCGACGTCGTCGAGGCCCTGCGGGTGATGATTGAACGCGCCCGCGCCGTGCACGCCGACCAGCGCCGCAGCGACGTCACCACCACGCTGGGGCCGGGCGCGACGGTGACCGAGCGGTGGGTCCCCGTCGAACGGGTTGGCCTGTACGTGCCCGGCGGCAACGCGGTGTACCCGTCGAGCGTGGTGATGAACGTGGTGCCGGCGCAGGTCGCGGGCGTCGATTCGCTGGTGGTGGCCAGCCCGCCGCAGGCCCAGTCGCAGGGTCAGTTCGAAGGCCTGCCGCACCCGACGATCCTGGCCGCCGCCCGGCTGCTGGGGGTCGACGAGGTGTGGGCGGTCGGCGGCGCGCAGGCGGTGGCGCTGCTGGCCTACGGCGGCACCGACACCGACGGTGGGGAACTGGCGCCCGTCGACATGATCACCGGCCCGGGCAACATCTACGTCACCGCCGCCAAGCGGCTGTGCCGTTCGCGCGTGGGCATCGACGCCGAGGCCGGGCCGACGGAGATCGCCATCCTGGCCGACCACACCGCCGACCCGGCGCACGTCGCCGCCGACCTGATCAGCCAGGCCGAACACGACGAGATGGCGGGCAGCGTGCTGGTCACCCCCAGCGCGGAGCTGGCCGACGCCGCAGCCGCCGAGGTGGCCGCCCAGCTGCGCACGACCGTGCACCGCGACCGGGTGGCCACCGCGCTCGGCGGCCGCCAGTCCGCGATCATCCTGGTCGACGACCTGGACGCCGGCGTCAAGGTGGTCAACGCCTACGCCGCCGAGCACCTGGAGATCCAGACCGTCGACGCGGCGAAGGTCGCCGGGCGAATCCGTTCGGCCGGTGCCGTTTTCGTCGGACCGTACTCGCCGGTCAGCCTCGGCGACTACTGCGCCGGCTCCAACCACGTCCTGCCGACCGCGGGCTCGGCCCGGCATTCCAGCGGCCTGTCGGTGCAGACTTTCCTGCGCGGCATCCACGTCGTCGACTACACCGAGGCCGCCCTCAAGGACGTCTCGGGACACGTCGTCACGCTGGCCAAGGCCGAAGACCTGCCGGCGCACGGCGAGGCGATCCGGCGGAGGTTCGAGCGATGACCGGCCCGGAGAACCCCACGCTGGACGACCTGCCCCTGCGCGACGACCTGCGTGGCAAATCGCCCTACGGCGCACCGCAACTGGCGGTCCCGGTGCGGCTGAACACCAACGAGAACCCGCACCCGCCCAGCCGTGCGCTGGTGGACGACGTGGTCCGGTCGGTGGCCGAGGCGGCCACCGACCTGCACCGCTACCCGGACCGGAACGCGTCTGCCCTGCGCCGCGACCTGGCCGGCTATCTCACCGCGCAGACCGGCGTGCCGCTCGGCGTGGAAAATGTCTGGGCGGCAAACGGTTCCAACGAGATCCTGCAACAGCTGCTGCAGGCGTTCGGCGGGCCCGGGCGCACCGCCATCGGGTTCGTCCCGTCGTACTCGATGCACCCGATCATCTCCGACGCCACGCGCACGGAATGGCTGGAGGGCGTCCGCGCCGACGATTTCAGCCTCGACCTCGACGCGGCGGTCGCCGCGATCACCGAGCGCCGGCCCGACGTGGTGTTCATCGCCAGCCCGAACAACCCGTCCGGGCAGAGCGTTTCGCTGCCCGCCCTGCGGCGGCTGCTCGACGCGGTACCGGGCATTCTCATCGTGGACGAGGCCTACGGCGAGTTCTCCTCCGAGCCCAGCGCCGTGGGGCTGGTGCGCGAGTATCCGACCAAGCTCATCGTCACCCGCACGATGAGCAAGGCGTTCGCGTTCGCCGGCGGGCGGCTCGGCTACCTGATCGCCACGCCCGCGGTGATTGACGCGATGCTGCTGGTGCGGCTGCCGTATCACCTGTCGTCGATCACCCAGGCCGCGGCCCGGGCCGCGCTGCGGCACGCCGACGACACCCTGGGCAGCGTCGCCACCCTGATCGCCGAGCGTGAACGCGTCACGAAGGCGTTGACCGGCATGGGTTTTCGGGTCATCCCGAGCGACGCCAACTTCGTGCTGTTCGGGCGGTTCACCGACGCCCCGGCCACCTGGCAGCGCTACCTGGACGCCGGCGTCTTGATCCGCGACGTCGGGATCCCGGGCTACCTGCGCGCGACCACCGGGCTGGCCGAGGAGAACGACGCCTTCCTGCGGGCCAGCGCCCAGATCGCCGCCACCGAACTGGCCCCAGCCACCCCAGTAGGAGCCCCGTGACCACTATTGCGACCCGGCGTGCGCGTATCGAGCGCCGCACCAGGGAATCCGACATCGTCATCGAGCTGGACCTCGACGGCACCGGCCAGGTCCACGTCGACACCGGTGTGCCGTTCTACGACCACATGCTGACCGCCCTGGGCAGCCACGCCAGTTTCGATCTGACCGTCCGCACCAAGGGCGACGTCGAGATCGAGGGCCACCACACCATCGAGGACACCGCGATCGCCCTGGGCCAGGCGCTTGGGCAGGCGCTCGGTGACAAGCGGGGCATCCGCCGGTTCGGCGACGCGTTCATCCCGATGGACGAGACGCTGGCCCACGCCGCCGTCGACGTGTCCGGCCGGCCCTATTGCGTGCACACCGGCGAGCCGGATCACCTGCTGCACACCACCATTGCCGGCAGCTCGGTGCCCTACCACACCGTCATCAACCGGCACGTCTTCGAGTCGCTGGCCATGAACGCCCGCATCGCGCTGCACGTGCGCGTGCTGTACGGCCGCGACCCGCACCACGTCACCGAAGCGCAGTACAAGGCGGTGGCCCGCGCGTTGCGCCAGGCCGTCGAGCCCGACCCCCGGGTGACCGACGTGCCGTCCACCAAAGGCGTTCTGTGACAAAACCATCCGTCGTCGTCCTGGATTACGGCTCGGGCAACCTGCGGTCGGCCCAGCGCGCCCTGCAGCGGGCCGGCGCCTCGGTGGAGGTGACCGCCGACGCCGATGCGGCGGCCGCCGCCGACGGGCTGGTGGTGCCCGGCGTCGGGGCGTTCGAGGCCTGCATGACCGGCCTGCGCAGGGTCCACGGAGAACGCATCATCGCCGACCGGGTCACCGCCGGCCGCCCGGTGCTGGGGGTCTGCGTCGGCATGCAGATCCTGTTCGCCAGCGGCGTCGAATTCGGTGTGCAGACAGCGGGTTGCGGGCAGTGGCCTGGTGAAGTCACCCGGCTGGACGCCCCCGTGATCCCGCACATGGGCTGGAACGTCGTCGACGCCGGGGCCGGCAGCACCCTGTTCAAAGGGCTGGACCCCCACACGCGGTTCTACTTCGTGCACTCCTATGCCGCACAGCGATGGGAGGGTCCGCCCGAGGCCGTGCTCACCTGGGCCACTCACCGGGTGCCGTTCTTGGCCGCGGTAGAGCAAGGGCCGTTGTCGGCCACCCAGTTCCACCCCGAGAAGAGCGGGGACGCCGGTGCGGCGGTGCTGCGCAACTGGATCGAGGCACTGTGATCACCTCCGCGAAACTGTATTCCGCTACGCAAACGTCGAGAGGAAGCGTACCCAGTTGCAGCCTCGGAGCAGAGGAGAAAGCGTGTTGATCTTGTTGCCCGCGGTCGACGTGGTCGATGGCCGCGCGGTGCGGTTGGTCCAGGGCAAGGCGGGCAGCGAAACCGAATACGGTTCGGCGCTGGACGCGGCGCTGGGCTGGCAGCGCGACGGCGCGGACTGGATCCACCTGGTGGACCTGGACGCGGCGTTCGGGCGCGGCTCCAACCGCGAACTGCTCGCCGAGGTGGTCGGCAAGCTCGACGTGCAGGTGGAGCTGTCGGGCGGCATCCGTGACGACGAGTCCCTGGCCGCGGCGCTGGCCACCGGCTGCGCCCGGGTCAACCTGGGCACCGCGGCGCTGGAGAACCCGCAGTGGTGCGCGCGCGCGATCCGCGAGCACGGCGAGAAGGTCGCCGTGGGGCTGGACGTCCAGATCGACCAATCCAGGCCAGCGGGGCAGCACCGGTTGCGCGGCCGCGGTTGGGAAACCGACGGCGGTGACCTGTGGGAAGTGCTGGAACGCCTTGACCGCGAAGGCTGTTCGCGCTTCGTTGTCACCGACGTCACCAAGGACGGCACGCTGGGCGGTCCCAACCTCGACCTGCTGGCCGCCGTCGCCGACCGGACCGACGCCCCGGTGATCGCCTCCGGCGGCGTGTCGAGCCTGGACGACCTGCGCGCGATCGCCACCCTGACCGACCGCGGCGTCGAAGGAGCCATCGTCGGGAAAGCCCTCTACGCCGGGCGGTTCACCCTGCCGCAGGCGCTGGCCGCGGTTGCGGGGTAGGGCCGCGATGGACCTGGAGGCGTTGGTGAAGAAGGCGGCGGCGATCCTCGACGACGCCACCGAGCCGTTCCTGGCCGGCCACCGCGCCGATTCGGCGGTCCAGAAGAAGGGCAACGACTTCGCCACCGACGTCGACCTCGCGATCGAGCGGCAGGTGGTCGACGCGCTGACCGAGGCAACCGGAATCGGGGTGCACGGCGAGGAATTCGGCGGCACGGACGTCGACTCCGAATGGGTGTGGGTGCTCGACCCCGTCGACGGCACGTTCAACTACGCCGCCGGCTCCCCGATGGCGGGCATTCTGCTGGGCCTGCTGCACCGTGGCGACCCGGTCGCCGGGCTGACCTGGCTGCCCTTCGTCGACCAGCGTTACACCGCGGTGGTGGGCGGCCCGTTGCTGAAAAACGGTGTCCCGCAGCCGCCGCTGGCCGACATCGACCTGGCCGACGCCCTGATCGGCGCCGGCTCCTTCAGCGCCGACGCGCGGGGCCGGTTCCCGGGGCGCTACCGGATCGCAGTGCTGGAGAACCTCAGCCGGGTCTCGTCGCGGTTGCGCATGCACGGCTCCACCGGACTCGACCTCGCCTACGTCGCCGACGGAGTCCTTGGCGGCTCAATCAGTTTCGGCGGCCACGTGTGGGACCACGCGGCCGGGGTCGCGCTGGTGCGGGCCGCGGGCGGCGTCGTCACCGACGTCCACGGCGAACCCTGGACCCCGGCGTCGGATTCCGCACTGGCCGCGGGCCCCCGCGCGCACGCCGAGATTCTCGAGATCCTGCGCGGCACCGGTCGACCGGAGGACTTCTGAGATGCCCGCCGGTAACGGCCTTGCGGTGCGGGTCATTCCCTGCCTGGACGTCGACGCCGGGCGGGTGGTCAAGGGGGTCAACTTCGAAAACCTGCGCGACGCGGGCGATCCCGTCGAGCTCGCCGCGGCCTACGACGCCGAGGGCGCCGACGAGCTCACCTTCCTCGACGTCACCGCCTCGTCGTCGGGGCGGGCCACGATGCTGGACGTGGTGCGCCGCACGGCCGAGCAGGTGTTCATCCCGCTGACCGTCGGCGGCGGGGTGCGCACGGTGGCCGACGTCGACGTCTTGCTGCGGGCGGGCGCCGACAAGGTGTCGATCAACACCGCCGCAATCGCCCGCCCCGACCTGCTGGAGGAAATGGCGAGGCAGTTCGGCTCGCAGTGCATCGTGCTGTCGGTCGACGCCCGCACGGTGCCCCCGGGTTCGGTGCCGACGCCGTCGGGGTGGGAGGTCACCACGCACGGCGGGCGCCGTGGGACCGGCATCGACGCCGTCGAATGGGCTTCTCGCGGAGCCGATCTGGGGGTGGGAGAGATCCTGCTGAATTCGATGGACGCCGACGGCACCAAGGCCGGGTTCGACCTGGAGATGCTGCGGGCGGTGCGTTCGGCGGTCACGGTGCCGGTGATCGCCAGCGGCGGCGCCGGCGCGGCCGAACACTTCGCGCCGGCGGTCGCCGCGGGCGCCGATGCGGTGTTGGCGGCCAGCGTCTTTCACTTCCGGGAGCTGACCATCGGTCAGGTGAAGGCCGCCATGGCGGCCGAAGGGATCACCGTGCGATGACGCTGGACCCACAGATCGCCGCGCGCCTGAAACGCAACGCCGAAGGCCTGTTCACGGCCGTCGTGCAGGAACGCGGCAGCGGCGACGTGCTGATGGTCGCCTGGATGGACGACGCGGCGCTGGCCCGCACGCTCGAAACCCGTGAGGCGACGTACTTTTCGCGGTCCCGCGCCCAGCAGTGGGTCAAGGGCGCGACGTCCGGCCACACCCAACACGTGCACTCGGTGCGGCTGGACTGCGACGGGGACGCCGTACTGCTCACGGTCGACCAGGTGGGCGGCGCCTGTCACACCGGCGACCACAGCTGCTTCGACGCCGACGTACTGCTGCAGCCCGAGGCCTAGGTTCGTCGCGGTGTCGGCGATCCGCCCCGCGACGCTAGTTCGCGGTGCGACGCTGACCCTGGGCGGCGGCCAGGAAGTCGACCCAGGACACCACCTCGGAGTGCTTTCTGAGCAGGGCACGGCGCTGGCGTTCCGTCATGCCGCCCCAGACTCCCCACTCGACCCGGTTGTCGAGCGCATCGGCGCCGCATTCCAGGATCACCGGGCAGTGCCGGCAGATCGTCGCGGCCTTTCTCTGGGCGGCGCCGCGAACGAACAGCCCGTCCGGGTTGCCGTTCCGGCAGAGGGCTTTGGAAACCCAGCCAGTGCGGTCGTCGTCCTTCGCGCTGCGCAGATGGTTGCGAATTGAGCTGTTGGCGCCGCTGTGTGCGGTGGTCCGGGTAGCTAACACCGCTTCCCCCTTCGATCCGGGCCGGCTACTTGACTTCCCTCCGGATCAGCCCGTGTAAACCTGAGGCGAATGTTGCGACCGTATGGAAGGCCGCCGGGTGGGCGTTAGGGGCTTTTGTCCCCAGCGCCCGGGGACTTTCGGTTCAAGAAATGTTGTCGCGGCGTCGCCGGGCGGCCCGGGAGGCCGGAACCGTGCTCCGAAGTCGCCCGAACGGGTGCCGTCGATGAGAATGGCGGTCGATGTTGAGACGGATGTCGTGGACCGCGGTCGTACCGTTGCTTGCCGTCGGGGTGCTGGCCGTGATCTGGGGCGAACGGCTCCGCCCGGCACTGGCCGCGGTGGTGGCGGCATTTCTCATCGGGGCGGTGCTGGCCGCGGTGCATCACGCCGAGGTGGTCGCGGCCCGGGTCGGCGAGCCATTCGGGTCCCTGGTGCTCGCGGCCGCGGTGACGGTGATCGAGGTGGCCCTCATCGTCGAGCTGATGGCATCCGGGGGCAACGAAGCAGCGACGCTGGCCAGGGACACCGTGTTCGCCGCGCTGATGATCACCACCAACGGCATCGCAGGCCTGTCGCTGCTGATGGGTTCGCGGCGTTATGGCGTCACGCTGTTCAACGCCGAGGGCAGCGGCGCGGCGCTGGCCACCCTGACCACGCTGGCGACGCTGAGCCTGGTGCTCCCGGCGTTCACGATCAGCGGCCTGGGCAAGGAGTTCTCGCCCGGGCAGCTGGTCTTCGCGGCGGTCGCCTCGCTGCTGCTGTACCTGGTCTTCGTGTTCACGCAGACGGTGCGGCACCGCGACTTCTTCCTGCCGGTCGCGCAGAAGGGCCAGAAGCGGCTGTTCGAGGACGAGAGCCACGCGGACCCGCCGAGCCGCGGCGCGGCGCTGGGCAGCCTGGGGCTGCTGCTGGTCGCCCTGCTCGCGGTCGTGGGGCTGGCCGAGGAGGAGTCGCCGGCCGTCGAGAGCGCGGTGACGGCGGTGGGATTCCCGCAGTCCTTCGTCGGCGTCGTGATCGCCTCGTTGGTGCTGCTGCCGGAAACCCTCGCCGCGGTGCGCGCGTCGCGGCAGGGCCGCATCCAGATCAGCCTCAATCTGGCCTACGGCTCGGCGTTGGCGAGCATCGGGCTGACCATCCCCGCGATCGCGCTGGCGTCGATCTGGCTCAAGGGACCGCTGGTGCTCGGCCTGGGCGCCATCCAATTGGTGCTGCTGGCGCTGACCGTCGTGATCAGCATGCTGACGGTGGTGCCCGGCCGGGCCACGCGGCTGCAGGGCGAGCTGCACCTGGTGCTGCTCGCCGCCTACGTGTTCCTGGCGATCAGCCCCTGACGCTCAGCGGGCGCGCAGCGTCTGCAGCGCCTTGTCCGCGTGGGCGTCCATGCTGAACTCGCTGGAGATCACGTCGAGCACCGTGCGATCGGTGTCGATGACGAAGGTGGTGCGCTTGACCGGCATCACCTTGCCGAGCAGGCCGCGCTTGACGCCGAACTGCGCGGCGACGGTCCCGTCCGTGTCGGACAGCAGCGGGTAGTCGAACTTCTGCATGTCGGCGAACTTGGCCTGCTTGTGCACGGGATCGACGCTGATGCCGACCCGGTTGGCCCCGACGGCGGCGAATTCGGCGGCCAGGTCCCGGAAGTGGCAGGCCTCCTTGGTGCAGCCCGGCGTCATGGCGGCGGGATAGAAGAACAGCACCACCGGTCCGCCGGCGAGCAGGTCGCTGAGCTTGCGTGGCGTCCCCGTTTGATCGGCAAGTTCGAAGTCCGCGACGGTGTCACCGGGTTTCATGTCGCGAGCGTAACGCCACCGCGGCCGGCGGGCCTCAGGAGCGCGGCCACGTTACGCTCGCGAGCCGCCGGGAGCTCGTCTGCGAGGATGGTTCGGTGCACGCCCACCTCGCCGCGACGACCTCACGAGAGGACTTCCGCCAGCTCGCAGCCGAGCACCGCGTGGTTCCGGTGACCCGCAAGGTGCTCGCCGACAGCGAGACACCGCTGTCGGCCTACCGCAAGCTCGCCGCCAATCGCCCGGGCACGTTCCTGCTGGAATCGGCCGAGCACGGCCGGTCCTGGTCGCGCTGGTCGTTCATCGGCGCGGGCGCGCCGTCGGCGTTGACCGTCCGCGGCGGCGAAGCGGTCTGGCTCGGGGCCGTGCCGCAGGACGCGCCCACCGGGGGCGACCCGCTGCACGCGCTGCGGGCCACCCTCGAGCTGCTGGCCACCGGCACCCTGCCCGGGCTGCCACCGCTGTCCGGCGGCATGGTCGGCTTGTTCGCCTACGACATGGTGCGGCGCCTGGAACGCCTGCCCGAGCTGGCCGTCGACGACCTGCACCTGCCGGACATGCTGCTACTGCTGGCCACCGACGTGGCGGCCGTCGACCACCACGAGGGCACCATCACGCTGATCGCCAACGCGGTGAACTGGAACGGCACCGACGAGCGGGTCGACGAGGCCTACGACGACGCGGTCGCCCGCCTGGACGTGATGACCTCGGCGCTGGGCCAGCCGCTGCCGTCCACCGTCGCCACGTTCGACCGGCCCGAGCCGCGATACCGCGCGCAGCGCACCGTCGAGGAGTACGGCAAGATCGTCGATTACCTCGTCGACCAGATCGCCGCCGGTGAGGCCTTCCAGGTGGTGCCCTCCCAGCGGTTCGAGATGGACACCGACGTCGACGCGATCGACGTGTACCGGATGCTGCGGGTCACCAACCCGAGCCCCTACATGTACCTGATGCATGTCCCGAATGATCATGGGGAAACGGACTTTTCGGTCGTGGGCTCCAGCCCGGAGGCGCTGGTCACCGTTCACGACGGCTGGGCGACGACGCATCCGATCGCCGGCACCCGGTGGCGGGGGCAGACCGACGAAGAGGACCAGCTGCTGGAAAAGGAACTGCTGGCCGACGAGAAGGAACGCGCCGAGCACCTGATGCTGGTGGACCTGGGCCGCAACGACCTGGGCCGGGTGTGCGCGCCGGGCACCGTGCGCGTCGAGGACTACAGCCACATCGAGCGCTACAGCCACGTCATGCATCTGGTGTCGACGGTGACGGGGATGCTCGCCGAGGGGCGGACCGCGCTGGACGCGGTGACGGCCTGCTTCCCGGCCGGCACGCTGTCGGGCGCACCCAAGGTGCGGGCCATGGAGCTGATCGAGGAGGTGGAGAAGACGCGGCGCGGCCTCTATGGCGGCGTGGTCGGCTACCTCGATTTCGCCGGCAACGCCGACTTCGCGATCGCCATCCGCACCGCGCTGATGCGCGACGGCACCGCCTACGTGCAGGCCGGCGGCGGGGTGGTGGCCGACTCCAACGGCCCCTACGAGTACACCGAGGCGTCCAACAAGGCTCGCGCGGTGCTCAACGCGATCGCCGCCGCCGAGACGCTGACCGCCCCGGAGGCCGGCCGCCATGGCTGACGCCCGGCCCAACCGCCGGGCAAGGCTGGCCGTCGGGATGGCCCAGGTCTTGCTGGTGCTGTCGGCGGCGGCGTTGTGGGCGGCGTCCCGGCTGCCGTGGGTGGTGATCCGGTCGTTCGACGGGCTCGGACCGCCGCGCGAGGTGACGCTGTCCGGCGCGTCGTGGTCGACGGCGCTGCTGCCGTTGGCGGTGCTCATGCTGGCGGCGGCCGTGGCGGCGATCGCGGTGCGCGGCTGGCCGCTGCGGGCGCTGGCGGGGCTGCTGGCCCTGGCCAGCCTGGCCGTCGGATACCTCGGCGTCAGTCTGTGGGCGCTGCCCGACGTCGCCGTGCGCGGGGCCGATCTGGCCCACGTCGCGGTGATGACGCTGGTGGGCAGCGAGCGGCGCTACGTCGGCGCCGGCATCGCGGTGGCCGCGGCGGCGTGCACCCTGATCGCTGCCGTCCTGTTGCTGCGGTCGGCCGGCGATCCCGGGGCGGCGAGGCTGAGCGCCCGAAAGTATGCGGCCCCGGCGACGCGCCGCTCGAATGCGCTACGCGACGACGCCGATGGCGCGATGCTGGAGCAGCCGGAGACGCCGGAAATGTCGGAGCGGATGATCTGGGACGCGCTTGACGAGGGCTGTGACCCAACGCAGGAGCCGACCGATCTGCCCCGCGGCTCGGACACCGAGGGTCGGTGACGGGCCGCGAGCCGGGGGCCGCTACCCTTCATTCACGTCGTCGCAATCGGCTCCGATTTGTCAGGTAGGCCGTGGGGTGACGATGGGTGACAGCGCGAAGGGAAGCAACAGGCATGAGTCCGGCTACCGTGCTTGACTCCATCCTCGAGGGAGTCCGGGCCGACGTCGCCGCGCGCGAAGCCCTCATCAGCTTGTCCGAGATCAAAGCCGCCGCCGCCGCGGCGCCGCCGCCGCGTGACGTGATGGCCGCCCTGCGCGAGCCCGGCATCGGCGTCATCGCCGAAGTCAAGCGCGCCAGCCCGTCGGCGGGTTCCCTGGCCACCATCGCCGATCCGGCGAAACTGGCCCGCGCGTACGAGGACGGCGGAGCCCGGATCATCAGCGTGCTGACCGAGGAGCGACGCTTCCACGGCTCGCTCGACGACCTCGGCGCGGTCCGCGCCGCCGTCTCGATACCGGTGTTGCGGAAAGACTTTGTGGTGCAGCCGTATCAGATCCACGAAGCCCGCGCGCACGGCGCCGACATGTTGTTGCTCATTGTCGCCGCGCTGGACCAGTCCGCCCTGGTGTCGATGCTGGACCGCACCGAATCGCTGGGCATGACCGCCCTCGTCGAGGTGCACACCGAGGAGGAAGCCGACCGAGCGCTGAAGGCGGGGGCAAACGTAATCGGTGTCAACGCACGCGATCTCGCGACGCTGGAAGTCGACCGGGATTGCTTTGCGCGCATCGCTCCCGGGCTGCCCAGCAACGTGATCAGGATCGCCGAGTCCGGTGTTCGTGGCACCGGGGACCTGTTGGCGTATGCCGGCGCCGGTGCGGACGCCGTTCTGGTCGGTGAGGGTTTGGTCAAAAGCGGTGACCCGCGCGCCGCGGTCGCCGACCTGGTCACCGCGGGCACCCACCCGTCCTGCCCGAAGCCGTCTCGCTAGTCGTCAAGTCGCTGGTGATGGTCAACCTGTCCCGCTCGGACCTTCCCCGTCCGAGTGCAGCCGTTGCCGAAACCACCCGCCACGAACCCGATGCGGGCGGCCATTTCGGTGTTTACGGCGGCCGCTACGTCGCGGAGGCGTTGATGGCGGTGATCGAAGAGGTCACCGCCGCCTACGAGAAGGAACGCATCAACCCCGACTTCCTGGACACCCTGGACGATCTGCAGGTCAACTACACCGGCCGGCCGTCGCCGCTGTACGAGGCCACCCGGTTGTCCGAACACGCCGGCGGCGCGCGCATCTTCCTCAAGCGAGAAGACCTGAACCACACCGGTTCTCACAAGATCAACAACGTGCTCGGTCAGGCGCTGCTGGCCAAGCGAATGGGCAAGACCCGGGTCATCGCCGAGACGGGCGCCGGGCAGCACGGCGTCGCCACTGCCACCGCGTGCGCCTTGCTGGGCCTGGAATGTGTGATCTACATGGGTGCGGTGGACACCGCGCGCCAGGCGCTCAACGTGGCCCGGATGCGACTGCTGGGCGCCGAGGTGGTGTCCGTGCAGAGCGGCTCGAAAACGCTCAAAGACGCCATCAACGAGGCGTTTCGTGACTGGGTGACCAACGCCGAGCGCACCTACTACTGCTTCGGCACCGCCGCGGGGCCGCACCCGTTCCCGGCGATGGTGCGCGATTTTCAACGCATCATCGGGCTGGAGGCGCGGGTGCAGATCCAGGCCCAGGCGGGCCGGTTGCCCGACGCGGTAGTGGCCTGTGTCGGTGGGGGATCCAACGCCATCGGCATCTTCCACCCGTTCATCGACGATGCGGGGGTCCGCCTGGTCGGCTTCGAGGCGGCCGGTGACGGCGTCGAAACCGGAAGGCACGCCGCGACGTTCGCCGGCGGCTCACCCGGTGCCTTCCAGGGGTCGTTCTCCTACCTGCTACAGGACGAGGATGGCCAGACCATCGAATCGCATTCGATCTCAGCGGGTTTGGACTATCCGGGGGTGGGCCCCGAGCATGCGTATCTCAAGGAGATCGGGCGTGCCGAATACCGGCCGATCACCGACGCCGAGGCGATGGACGCGTTCGCGCTGCTGTGCCGCACCGAGGGGATCATCCCGGCGATCGAATCGGCGCACGCGGTCGCCGGCGCGGTCAAGCTGGGCCTCGAGCTGGGGCCGGGCGCGATCATCGTGGTGAACCTCTCGGGCCGCGGTGACAAGGACGTCGAGACGGCCGCGAAATGGTTCGGCCTGATGGGGCCCAGCGAGCGATGAACGTGCAACAGCGGCAAGCAAGCAGGCTCGGGCCGGTCTTCGACGCGTGCCGCGCGGACGACCGTGCCGCGTTGATCGGCTACCTGCCCACCGGTTACCCCGACGTGCGGGCCTCGGTGGACGGGATGATCGCCCTCGTCGAATCGGGTTGCGACATCATCGAAGTCGGTGTGCCGTACTCCGATCCCGGCATGGACGGGCCGACCATCGCCCGCGCCACCGAGGCCGCGTTGCACGCGGGAGTGCGGGTCCGGGACACGCTGGCCGCCGTCGAGGCGATCAGTGCGGCCGGT
>NZ_LZJG01000238.1:0-16576 GCF_001667785.1 Mycobacterium sp. E3247
GGCTTCGACCTGTGCATCTACATGCTCGGCGCCGACCACCACGGATACATCGCCCGGCTCAAGGCCGTGGCCGCCGCATTCGGTGACGACCCGGCCCACGTCGAGGTGCTGATCGGGCAGATGGTCAACCTGGTGCGCGACGGCGCGCCGGTCCGGATGAGCAAGCGGGCGGGAACGGTGATCACGCTCGACGACCTGGTGGAGGCGATCGGCGTCGACGCGGCGCGCTACAGCCTGATCCGCTCCTCGGTCGACACCCCGATCGACATCGACCTGGCGCTGTGGTCGTCGGCGTCGAACGAAAACCCGGTCTACTACGTGCAATACGCGCACGCGCGGCTGTCGGCGCTGGCCCGCAACGCCGCGGAGCTGGGCCTGGTCCCCGACACCGGGCACCTCGAGCTGCTCAGCCACGACAAGGAGGGGACGCTGCTGCGCAGCATCGGAGAGTTCCCCCGCGTGCTGAAAACCGCTGCGTCCCTGCGGGAGCCGCATCGGGTGTGCCGGTACCTGGAAGACCTGGCCGGCGACTACCACCGGTTCTACGACTCGTGCCGGGTGCTGCCCCAGGGGGACGAGCAGCCCACCGACCTGCACGCCGCGCGCCTGGCGCTGTGCGAGACCACCCGCCAGGTCATCGCCAACGGGCTGACGATCCTCGGTGTCACCGCTCCGGAGCGAATGTGAACGTGCACCCCGCCGGCCCCCGGCACGCCGAAGACGCCCGGCACCCCGATAGCACGCCGCGGCCGCAATCGCCCGACGAGCTGCTGCGGCTTGCGCCGAATGTCTGGCCGCGCAACATCCTTCGCGACGACACCGGGGTGGCCAACCTCGCCGGAATACCGGTCACCCAGCTCACCCAGGAGTACGGGACCCCGCTGTTCGTCGTCGACGAGGACGACTTCCGGTCCCGGTGCCGCGAGCTGGCGACGGCCTTCGGCGGCGGGCAGAACGTGTGCTACGCGGCCAAGGCCTTCCTGTGCAGCGAGATCGCCCGGTGGGTCGATGAGGAGGGCCTGTCGCTGGACGTGTCCACCGGCGGCGAGCTCGCCGTCGCGCTGCACGCCGACTTTCCCCCGGAGCGAATCACGTTCCACGGCAACAACAAATCCGTCGCGGAGCTGACCGCGGCGGTCAAAGCCGGTGTCGCGCATATCGTCTTGGACTCGATGACCGAAATCGAGCGCCTCGACACGATCGCGGGGGAGGCCGGCGTCGTCCAGGACGTCTACGTCCGCCTCACCGTCGGGGTCGAAGCGCACACGCACGAGTTCATCTCGACCGCACACGAGGACCAGAAGTTCGGGCTGTCGGTGGCCAGCGGCGCGGCGATGGCCGCGGTGCGCCGGGTTTTCGCCACCGACCACCTGCGATTGGTGGGGCTGCACAGCCACATCGGCTCGCAGATCTTCGACGTCGACGGCTTCGAGGTAGCCGCACACCGCGTGATCGGGCTGCTGCACCAGATCGTCGACGAATTCGGCATCGACAAGACGGGCCAGGTCTCCACCGTGGATCTCGGTGGCGGGCTGGGCATCTCGTACCTGGGTACGGACGACCCGCCGCCGGTGGCCGAGCTGGCGGCCAAGCTGACGGCGATCGTCGCCAACGAGTCGGCGGCCGTGGGCCTGCCCACTCCGAGGCTGGTGGTCGAGCCGGGGCGTGCCATCGCCGGGCCGGGCACCATCACGCTGTACGAGGTGGGCACCGTCAAGGACGTCGACGTGAGCAGCACGGCCCAGCGCCGGTATGTCAGCGTCGACGGCGGCATGAGTGACAACATCCGCACCGCGCTCTACGACGCTCAATACGACGCCCGGCTGCTGTCGCGGGCCAGTGATGCGCCGGCGACCCTGGCCCGGATCGTCGGAAAGCACTGCGAGAGCGGGGACATCGTGGTGCGCGACGCGTGGGTGCCCGACGACCTGCGCCCCGGTGACCTGCTCGGGGTCGCCGCGACCGGCGCGTACTGCTATTCACTGTCCAGCCGCTACAACATGGTCTGTCGGCCGGCCGTGGTGGCGGTGCGTGCGGGGCGCTCGCGCCTGATTCTGCGCCGCGAGACGGTGGACGACCTACTGAGTCTGGAAGTGAGGTGAACTGTGCCCCGTGACGAAAAGCCTGTCGGCGTAGCGGTACTCGGGTTCGGCAACGTCGGCAGCGAAGTTGTCCGAATCATCGAGGACAGCGCCGAGGACCTCGCGGCGCGTATCGGTGCTCCCCTGGTGTTGCGCGGCATCGGAGTGCGGCGGGTGGCCGCCGACCGAGGCGTTCCGATCGAGTTGCTCACCGACAACATCGAGGAACTCGTCTCCCGCGAGGACGTCGACATCGTCCTGGAGTTGATGGGTCCGGTGGAGCCGGCCCGCAAAGCGATCCTGCGCGCGCTCGAGCACGGCAAGTCCGTCGTCACGGCGAACAAGGCGCTGTTGGCCACCTCCACCGGGGAATTGGCGCAGGCCGCCGAAAACGCCCACGTCGACCTGTATTTCGAGGCGGCTGTCGCGGGTGCCATCCCGGTCATCCGCCCGCTCACGCAGTCGCTGGCGGGAGACACCGTGCTGCGGGTCGCCGGCATCGTCAACGGCACCACCAACTACATCCTCTCCGCGATGGACAGCACCGGCGCCGACTACGCCACCGCCCTGGCAGAGGCGAGCGCGCTGGGGTACGCCGAGGCCGATCCCACGGCCGACGTCGAGGGCTACGACGCCGCGGCCAAGGCCGCGATCCTGGCATCGATCGCCTTCCACACCCGGGTGACCGCCGACGACGTCTATCGCGAGGGCATCACCAAGATCACGCCGGCCGACTTCGCCTCCGCCCGGTCCCTGGGTTGCACCATCAAACTGCTGTCCATCTGCGAGCGCATCACCGGTGACGACGGACAGGAGCGGGTCTCGGCCCGCGTCTACCCGGCGCTGGTGCCGCTGTCGCACCCGTTGGCCACGGTCAACGGGGCATTCAACGCCGTCGTGGTGGAGGCCAAGGCCGCCGGCCGGCTCATGTTCTACGGTCAGGGCGCGGGCGGCGCGCCCACCGCGTCGGCGGTCACCGGTGACTTGGTCATGGCCGCCCGCAACCGGGTGTTGGGCAGCCGCGGGCCGAAAGAATCGAAGTACGCCCAGCTTCCCATCGCCCCAATGGGTTTCATCTCCACCCGCTACTACGTCAGCATGAACGTCGCCGACAAGCCCGGCGTGTTGTCCACGGTGGCGGCCGAATTCGCCAAGCGCGAGGTGAGCATCGCCGAGGTCCGCCAGGAGGGCGTGGTCGACGAAGGCGGGCGGCGGGTGGGGGCCCGCGTCGTGGTGGTCACCCACAGCGCCACCGACGCCGCACTCTCCGAAACCGTCGACGCGCTGGCCGATCTCGATGTCGTGCAGGGCGTCACCAGCGTGCTGCGGCTGGAAGAGACCGGCCGATGAGCGTTCCGCGTACCGCCGTGCACCAACCGTGGCCGGGATTGATCGCGGCCTACCGCGACCGGCTGCCGGTGGGCGACGACTGGACCCCGGTCACCCTCCTCGAGGGCGGCACCCCGCTGATCGCGGCGACGCGCCTTTCGGAGAAGACCGGCTGCACGGTGCACCTGAAGGTCGAGGGCCTCAACCCGACCGGCTCGTTCAAGGACCGCGGCATGACCATGGCGGTCACCGACGCGCTGGCGCGGGGTCAGCAGGCCGTGCTGTGCGCGTCGACCGGCAATACCTCGGCGTCGGCGGCCGCGTACGCGGCCCGCGCCGGCATCACCTGCGCGGTGCTCATCCCGCAGGGCAAGATCGCGATGGGCAAGCTGGCGCAGGCGGTCATGCACGGCGCCAAGATCATTCAGATCGACGGCAACTTCGACGACTGTCTGGAACTGGCCCGCAAGATGGCCGCCGACTTCCCGACGATCGCGTTGGTCAACTCGGTCAACCCGGTGCGCATCGAGGGCCAGAAGACGGCGGCGTTCGAGATCGTCGACGCGCTGGGTGCCGCGCCGGACGTGCACGCCCTCCCGGTGGGTAACGCGGGCAACATCACCGCGTACTGGAAGGGCTACACCGAATATCACCACGACGGCGTCATCGACAAGCTGCCCCGCATGCTCGGCACCCAGGCCGCCGGCGCGGCGCCACTGGTGCACGGCGCCCCCGTCCGCCACCCCGAGACGATCGCGACCGCCATCCGCATCGGTGCCCCCGCATCGTGGGCCGCCGCGGTCAACGCGCAGCAGCAGTCCAACGGCCGCTTCCTGGCCGCCACCGACGAGGAGATCCTCGCCGCCTACCACCTGGTGGCCGAGAGCGAAGGCGTCTTCGTCGAGCCCGCATCCGCGGCCAGCATCGCGGGTCTGCTCAAGGCGGTTGACGACGGTTGGGTGGCGCGCGGCTCGACGGTGGTGTGCACGGTCACCGGCAACGGCCTCAAGGATCCCGACACCGCGCTGAGGGATATGCCGACCGTGTCCCCGCTGCCGGTCGACCCGGTGCTGGTCGTCGAAAAGCTGGGGCTGGCCTGAGAAATGACGCCCCAGATGCTGCCCGCCGGGCTGGTGGCGAGCGCCGTGGTGTCGGCCTCCAGCGCCAACCTCGGCCCCGGTTTCGACAGCCTCGGCCTGGCATTGAGTCTCAGCGACGAAATCGTCGTGGAGACAACGGAATCGGGCCTGGTGGTGCTGGTCGAGGGGGAGAGTGCCGAGCAGGTGCCGCGCGGTCCCGAACACCTGGTGGTCCGCGCCGTCGAATGCGGGCTGCGCGCCGCGGGCGTGCGCTCCGCGGGGCTGGTGGTCCGCTGCCGCAACGCCATCCCGCACTCCCGCGGCCTCGGCTCGTCCGCAGCCGCCGTGGTAGGCGGCCTGGCGGCAGCGAACGGCCTTGTGACGCAGGCGGATTCGAAGCCGTTGAGCGACCCGCAGCTGATCCAGCTGTCCTCGGAGTTCGAGGGTCATCCCGACAACGCCGCCGCCGCGGTGCTCGGCGGTGCGGTGGTCTCCTGGATCGATCGCTCCGGTGAGCGGCCGCGCTACTCGGCGGTGTCGGTGCGACTCCACCCCGACATCCGTCTGTATTGCGCGATACCCCAAGAGCGCTCCCTGACCGCCGAGACCCGGGTGCTGCTGCCGGCTCAGGTGAGTCATGACGATGCCCGGTTCAACGTCAGCCGCGCGGCCCTGCTGGTGGTAGCGCTCACCGAACGCCCGGACCTGCTCATGCCGGCCACCGAGGATCTGCTGCACCAACCGCAGCGCGCGCCCGCGATGCCGGCCTCCGCGGAATATTTGCGGCTGCTGCGGCGTAATAACGTGGCAGCGACGCTTTCGGGGGCGGGCCCGGCACTGATTGCCCTGAGCACGGAGTCGGAGTTGCCCGCGGAAGTGGTGGAGCACGGGGCCGCGAACGGATTTGCCCTCACTGAGATGACCGCCGGCGAACGAGTTCGCTGGAGCCCGGGAGTCACAGTCCCCGGTTGATCCACAGCGTGGCCGGAGGGTTTGCTTGCTTCCGACAAAGATGCGGGCTATCCTCGGACCCGTCCAGCAATTGCAGCATCTGCATCTGCATCAATACTGCGTTGCCGCTAGGACAACACCAATTCTTCTCGTGAACGAGGTTCGCCGCTTACTCCGCCGACTGAGGCGATCACCGTTGCAGAGTCGATGATTGGGTGCACTCGGCAAATTTGGCTGAATGCAACGAACCCCCCGAATGACCTGATCAACGGGGGAAGAAAGGAAATCCGTGACCGATACGGACCTGTTCACGGCTGACGCGAGCACCGACAACAATGACGTGCCGAACGCCGTGACCCCGGACACATCCGACGTCAAAACCAATGCCCCGGTTGGCTCTCTGTCGACCATGGTGCTTCCCGAACTGCGCGCGCTGGCTAACCAGGTCGGCGTCAAGGGGACGTCGGGCATGCGCAAGAACGAACTCATCGCCGCCATAAAGGAAATCAGGGGACAGTCCAACGGGACGTCCGCCCCGGCCGCCCCCGAGGACGGCGGCAAATCCGACGCCGCCGGCGCCGATGCGCCGACCGCTCAGGACCAACAGAACGGTTCCTCGACCGAGGCGCCCCGCCGTGAGCGGCGCAGCGCCTCGCGCGAGCCGGGATCGGCCCGCACCGCCGACGACACCGATGGCGAGCGCTCACGCACCCGCGAGGGCGCGGCCACCGGCGACGATGACGCCCGTCAGGGCGGCAAGCGGGAGACCCAAAACGACGAGCGCGGACAAGACGCCGGTGACCAAAGCGGTGACCAGCAAGGCTCGGGCGGCCAGCAATCTCGTGGCGGCTCCAACCAGCAGGACGATGACGGCGAGGGCCGTCAGGGCAGGCGTGGTCGCCGCTTCCGCGACCGCGACCGGAGGCGGCGCGGTGAGCGGTCCGGCGAGGGCGGCGACACCGAACTGCGCGAAGACGACGTCGTGCAACCGGTCGCCGGAATCCTTGACGTCCTCGACAATTACGCGTTCGTCCGCACCTCCGGTTACCTGGCCGGTCCGCACGACGTCTACGTGTCCATGAACATGGTGCGCAAGAACGGCCTGCGCCGCGGCGACGCGGTGACCGGCGCGGTTCGCGTGCCGAAAGACGGCGAACAGCCCAACCAGCGCCAGAAGTTCAACCCGCTGGTCCGCCTGGACAGCGTCAACGGTGGCCCGGTCGAGGACGCGAAAAAGCGGCCCGATTTCAGCAAGCTGACGCCGCTCTACCCCAACCAGCGGCTTCGCCTGGAAACCACCCCCGACCGGCTGACCACCCGGGTCATCGACCTGATCATGCCGATCGGTAAGGGCCAGCGCGCCCTGATCGTGTCGCCGCCGAAGGCCGGTAAGACGACGATCCTGCAGGACATCGCCAACGCGATCACCAAGAACAACCCGGAATGCCACCTCATGGTCGTGCTCGTCGACGAGCGCCCCGAGGAGGTCACCGACATGACGCGCTCCGTCAAGGGCGAGGTCATCGCGTCGACCTTCGACCGGCCGCCCACGGACCACACGGCAGTCGCCGAGCTGGCCATCGAACGTGCCAAGCGCCTCGTCGAGCAGGGCAAGGACGTCGTGGTGCTGCTCGACTCGATCACCCGTCTGGGCCGCGCCTACAACAACGCGTCGCCCGCATCGGGCCGGATCCTGTCCGGTGGTGTCGACTCCACCGCCCTGTACCCGCCGAAGCGATTCCTGGGTGCCGCGCGAAACATCGAGGAAGGCGGGTCGCTGACCATCATCGCCACGGCGATGGTCGAGACCGGATCCACCGGTGACACGGTCATCTTCGAGGAGTTCAAGGGCACCGGTAATGCCGAGCTCAAGCTGGACCGCAAGATCTCCGAGCGGCGGGTCTTCCCGGCGGTCGACGTCAACCCCTCCGGCACCCGCAAGGACGAGCTGCTGCTGTCGCCCGACGAGTTCGGCATCGTGCACAAGCTGCGCCGCGTGCTGTCAGGTCTGGATTCCCACCAGGCCATCGACCTGCTGATGTCGCAATTGCGCAAGACGAAGACGAACTACGAGTTCCTGGTGCAGGTCTCCAAGACCACGCCCGGATCCATGGACAACGACTGACCGATCACCCCTAGGCCGGGCTGGTCTGGCCACGACACATAAACCACGTACACGACCCGCCGGCGGGTTTCGCCGTGGTTTATGTCTCGCGGCGATCGGCAACCGGCAACCCGCCGATCACGCCGCTGCCCGGCCCCGGTTCCCGGGAATGCCACGGCCCAACTCGGTGTTTTGGGAAGACAGCGGTTGACCTGGCATAATCGACGCTCGACTATCCCCGAACCGGCTCACGTTCGCCAGGCACGGGGGTCGCGGGCAAACGACCGAAAAGGACAGCATGAAAGCCGACATTCACCCCGCCTACGCGGAGACCACCGTGCACTGCGGGTGCGGGAACACTTTTCAGACCCGCAGCACCAAGGCCGGCGGCAACATCGTCGTCGAGGTGTGCTCGCAGTGCCACCCGTTCTACACCGGCAAGCAGAAGATTCTGGACAGCGGCGGCCGGGTGGCCCGCTTCGAGAAGCGTTACGGCAAGCGCAAAGGCGCCGCGGCGGACAACACCGACAAATAGCTGCGTTGCCGACGCCCGAACTGTGCGAGCGAGCACAGGCCGGGCGTCGGTTTGCGTTTGCGGCAGTAAGAAAGCGGGAGCGGACCGGGCAGGAGGTGACACGTGACGCAGCCGGTGCAGACGATTGATGTGCTGCTGGCCGAGCACGCCGAGCTCGAGCGACGGCTGGCGGACCCCGACCTGCACAGCAACCCCGTCGAGGCGCGCAAAGCCGGCCGCCGTTTCGCCCGGTTGGCCCCCATCGTCGCCACCTACCGCAAGCTGGAGTCGGCGCGCGGCGACCTGGAGGCCGCGCGTGAGCTGGCCGCCGACGACGACTCGTTCGCCGCGGAGGTCACCGAGCTTGAATCACGGGTCGCCGAACTGGACACCCAACTGACCGACATGCTGGCCCCCCGCGACCCGCACGATCCCGACGACATCGTGCTCGAAGTCAAATCGGGTGAGGGCGGCGAGGAATCGGCGTTGTTCGCGGCGGATCTGGCCAGGATGTACATCCGCTATGCCGAGCGGCACGGCTGGACGGTGACGGTACTGGATGAGACGACATCGGACCTCGGTGGCTACAAGGATGCGACGCTGTCCATCGCCAGCAAGGGCGACTCGTCCGACGGCGTGTGGTCCCGGATGAAGTTCGAGGGCGGGGTGCATCGGGTGCAGCGCGTCCCGGTGACGGAATCCCAAGGACGCGTTCACACTTCAGCCGCCGGGGTCCTGGTCTATCCCGAACCCGAGGAAGTGGGCGAGGTGCAGATCGACGAGTCGGATCTGCGCATCGACGTGTACCGCTCGTCCGGCAAGGGCGGGCAGGGGGTGAACACCACCGACTCCGCGGTGCGGATCACACATCTACCCACCGGCATCGTGGTCACCTGCCAGAACGAACGCTCGCAGCTGCAGAACAAGGCGCGTGCGTTGCAGGTGCTCGCCGCCCGGCTGCAAGCGCTGGCCGAGGAACAGGCGCTGGCCGACGCGTCGGCCGACCGGGCCAGCCAGATCAGGACCGTGGACCGCAGCGAACGGATTCGCACCTACAACTTCCCGGAGAACCGGATCACCGACCACCGGATCGGTTTCAAGGCGCACAATCTCGATCAGGTACTCGACGGCGACCTCGACGCGATGTTCGATGCGCTGAGCGCCGCCGACAAACAATCCCGGCTGCAGCAGGCATGAGTGCGGTGCGGCGCGCGATCGACTCCGCTGCGGCGACGCTGGCCGAGGCGGGGATCGACTCCGCGCGTTGGGACGCCGAGGAGCTGGCCGCACACCTGACCGGGACCGAACGCGGCCGGCTGGCCTTGCTCGAGTCGACCGGCGACGATTTCCTCGATCGCTACCGCGACGTCGTGGCGGCGCGTTCCCGACGGGTGCCGTTGCAGCACCTCACCGGCACGGCCGCGTTCGGACCGCTGACGCTGCACGTCGGCCCGGGCGTCTTCCTACCGCGCCCGGAAACCGAAGCGCTGTTCGCGTGGGCCACCCAACAGCCCCTCCCGGCACGGCCCGTCATCGTCGACCTGTGCACTGGTTCGGGTGCATTGGCGGTGGCGCTCGCCCACGAGCGCCCCGATGCCCGGGTCATCGGCATCGACGACTCCGACGTGGCCCTCCAATACGCGCGGCGCAACGCCGCCGGCACTGCCGTCGAATTCATCCGCGCCGACGCCACCGAGCCCGCGCTGCTGCCGGACCTGGACGGCGAGGTCGACGCGGTGGTGGCCAATCCGCCCTATGTCCCCGATGCTGCAGACGTGGAACCCGAAGTCGCTCAACACGATCCGCATCACGCGGTGTTCGGCGGACCGGACGGGATGGCGGTGATCGCCCCCATCGTCGCCCTGGCCGGTCGCTGGCTTCGCCCGGGCGGCATCTTCGCCGTCGAGCATGACGACACCACCTCTTCGCAAACGGTGGAAGTGATCTGCAGGACAGGGCTTTTCGAGGAAGTCGAGGCCCGCCGCGACCTCGCCGGCCGGCCGCGGTTCGTCACCGCCCGCAGAAAGCGGGGTCGGGTGTGACCGAAGTGTTCGACTGCGCCGACCCCGACCAGCGTTCGCGCGGGATCGCCTCGGCGGCGGGGGCGCTCAAGGGCGGCCGATTGGTCGTCATGCCGACGGACACCGTCTACGGCATCGGCGCCGACGCGTTCAACAGCGCCGCGGTCGCCGCCCTGCTATCGGCGAAGGGGCGGGGCCGCGACATGCCGATCGGCGTGCTGGTCGGCTCCTGGCACACCATCGAGGGCCTGGTCTACACCATGCCGGGCGGGGCCCGAGACCTGATCCGCGCGTTCTGGCCGGGCGCGCTGAGCCTGGTGGTGGCGCAGGCACCGTCGCTGCAATGGGACCTCGGCGACGCCCGCGGGACCGTGATGCTGCGTATGCCGCTGCACCCGGTGGCCATCGAGTTGTTGCGCGAAGTGGGGCCCATGGCCGTTTCCAGCGCGAACGTCTCCGGCCGTCCGCCCGCAGTGGACGCCGACGAGGCCCGCAATCAACTCGGCGATCTCGTCGACGTCTATCTCGACGCGGGGACGGCCGAGCAGCGGGCGGCCTCCACGATCGTCGACCTGACCGGACCCGCCCCGCGGATCCTGCGACCCGGCCCGGTGAGCGCCGAACGAATCGCGGAAGTGCTCGGTGTCGATCCCGAAAGCCTGACTGTTCAAGCCTGACCGGAGCGGTTTCCCCCGTTGCCAGGTTGGTGCAGTACGGTCTCGACGTGTCCAGCGACCCGGCCGGCGACCTAGCGAACCTTGCCAGTGGTTTGCTCGCCCTGGGTGACCGCGGCGCCGGAGTCCCCCTGCGCGAGCTGGCACTTGTGGGGTTGACCGCGGCGATCATCACCTACTTCGCAACCGGCCCGGTGCGGGTGCTCGCCGCCCGGCTCGGTGCCGTTGCCTATCCGCGGGAGCGCGACGTGCACGTGACGCCCACCCCGCGTATGGGTGGGTTGGCGATGTTTCTCGGCGTCGTCTCGGCCGTCTTCCTGGCGTCGCAGCTCCCGGCGCTCACCCGCGGGTTCGTCTACTCGACCGGTATGCCCGCGGTGCTGGTGGCCGGCGCGGTCATCATGGGCATCGGCCTCATCGACGATCGGTGGGGGCTCGACGCGCTGACGAAGTTCGCCGGTCAGATCACCGCGGCCAGCGTGCTGGTCACCATGGGCGTGGCCTGGAGCGTCCTGTACATCCCGATCGGCGGCGTCGGCACCATCGTGCTGGACCAGGCCTCGTCCATCCTGCTCACGCTGGCGTTGACCGTCTCCATCGTCAACGCGATGAACTTCGTCGACGGGCTCGACGGGCTGGCCGCCGGGCTCGGGTTGATCACCGCGCTGGCGATCTGCATGTTCTCGGTCGGACTGCTGCGCGATCACGGCGGCGATGTCCTCTTCTATCCGCCCGCCGTGATCTCCGTGGTGCTCGCGGGCGCCTGTCTCGGCTTCCTGCCGCACAACTTCCACCGCGCCAAGATCTTCATGGGTGATTCCGGCTCGATGCTGATCGGCCTGATGCTCGCCGCGGCCTCCACCACCGCCGCCGGCCCCGTCTCGCAAAACGCCTACGGCGCGCGCGACGTGTTCGCGCTGCTGTCGCCGTTCCTGCTGGTGGTCGCCGTCATGTTCGTGCCGATGCTCGATTTGCTGCTGGCGATCGTGCGTCGCACCCGCGCCGGCCGCAGCGCGTTCAGTCCCGACAAGATGCACCTGCATCACCGGTTGCTGCAGATCGGGCACTCCCACCGCCGAGTGGTGTTGCTGATCTACCTCTGGGTGGGCATCGTCGCGTTCGGCGCGGCCAGCACCATCTTCTTCAATCCCCGCCACACCGCGGCGGTGATGCTGGGCGCCATCGTGGTCGCCGGCATCGCGACGGCGATTCCCCTCATGCGCCGGCGCGACGAGTACGACGACGAGGACTACGACAGCTAGTAGTAGGGGTGCCTCGCCCTATGGTACGGTGCAGGTAGAGCCCCAAAAAGCCGCACAAATTGCCGGTCCATCGGACACAGATCCGGTCGGGTCGGCTGAGGACTCGCGCCGGGAGATACCCCTTGGGCGATTCCACTGTGACGTGCGATACGCTCGGCGGGCCACCGATCAGTCGGTCGGGGGACTCCCGCTCCACCAACTTGGGATTGAGGTGCTGCAGTGACGACACCAGCGCAGGACGCGCCGTTGGTGTTTCCCTCTGTTGCGTTCCGCCCGGTCCGCCTGTTGGTCCTCAGCATTGCCGTCACCGCGGTGGCGGTCATCGTCGCCAGCATGACCGGTCACCCGATGGTCGGGGTGTTCTTCGGCGTCGGGTTGCTCCTCGGTTTGCTCAACGCCCTCTTGGTGCGTCGTTCGGTCGCGTCGATCACCGCGAAGGAGCATCCGCTGAAAAGCACGATGGCGCTGAACTCCGCCACCCGGCTGGCCATCATCACCGTCATCGGGCTGATCATCGCCTACGTCTTCCGGCCCGCCGGCCTGGGCGTCGTGTTCGGATTGGCGCTTTTCCAGGTCTTGTTGGTGGCGTCGACGGCGCTTCCCGTGTGGAAGAAGCTGCGCGCCGGCGACTGGGCCGAGGCGCATCCCGCGGACGGAGGCGGCGTGATCGCGGGATCGGACGGAACCGAAGGAAAGAACAGCAACGATGACTGAGACGACGTTCCTGGCCGAATCCGCCATCGAGGTCGGCGAGCACACCCACGCCACGTGGCTGGGCATGACCGTCAACACGGACACGATCCTGTCCACCGCGATCGCGGCGGTGATCGTGCTCGCGCTGGCCTTCTTCCTGCGCGCGAAGATCACCTCCACCGGCGTCCCCAGCGGCGTGCAGCTGTTCTGGGAGGCCATCACCGTCCAGATGCGCGACCAGATCGAAAGCGCGATCGGAATGCGGATCGCGCCGTTCGTGTTGCCGCTGGCCGTCACGATCTTCGTGTTCATCCTGATCTCCAACTGGCTGTCCGTGCTGCCGCTGCAGTACACCGACAAGTCCGGGCACACCACCGAGCTGCTGAAGTCGGCCGCAGCCGACATCAATTACGTCCTGGCGCTGGCCCTGTTCGTCTTCGTCTGCTATCACGTGGCCGGCATCTGGCGCCGCGGCATCGTCGGACACCCGCTCGCGGTGCTCAAAGGTCACGTTGCGTTCCTGGCGCCGATCAACCTCGTCGAAGAACTGGCCAAGCCGATCTCGTTGTCGCTCCGACTTTTCGGCAACATCTTCGCCGGCGGCATCCTGGTCGCGTTGATCGCGCTCTTCCCGCCCTACATCATGTGGGCACCCAACGCCATCTGGAAGGCCTTCGACCTGTTCGTCGGGGCGATCCAGGCGTTCATCTTCTCGATCTTGACCATCCTCTACTTCAGCCAAGCCATGGAGATCGAGGAACACCATGACTGAGACCATCACGAATTGCTTTGTCCCACGCACCATTACAGAGGCCTGGTAGACCGCTACCAGCTATCAAGGAGGATAAGAATGGCTCTGGACCCCCAAGTCGCTGCCGCTGCGCTCATCGGCGGTGGACTCATCATGGGCGGCGGCGCGATCGGCGCCGGTATCGGTGACGGTATCGCCGGTAACGCGCTGGTCTCCGGCATCGCCCGGCAACCCGAGGCACAAGGCCGGCTGTTCACGCCGTTCTTCATCACCGTCGGTCTGGTCGAGGCGGCCTACTTCATCAACCTGGCGTTCATGGCGCTGTTCGTCTTCGCCACACCCGTCGGCACCTAATTCGCTGTGATGGGTGACGCGAGCCTGAGCGTTCTGGCGTCCAGCCAGGTGCTGGCCGAGGGAGGCAACAACTTCCTCGTTCCGAACGGCACTTTCTTCTTCGTGCTGGCGATCTTCTTGATCGTGCTGGCCGTCATCGGCACGTTCGTCGTGCCGCCCGTCATGCGGGTGTTGCGCGAGCGTGACGCCATGGTCGCCAAGACGGTCGCCGACAACAAGAAGGCCGGCGAGCAGTTCGACGCCGCCAAGGCCGACTACGAAGAAGCCCTGACGGAAGCGCGGGTTCAGGCGTCGTCGTTGCGCGACAATGCCCGCGCAGAGGGCCGTAAGCTGGTCGAAGACGCGCGCGCCCGTGCGGAGCAGCAGGTGCTGTCGACGTTGCAAATGGCCTCCGAGCAATTGAAGCGGGAGAGAGACGCCGTGGAGCTGGATCTGCGCGCCAACGTGGCGGCCATGTCGGCGACGCTGGCCAGCCGGATCCTCGGTGTAGAGGTGGCTCCGGCCGCCGCGGCCACCGGTAAGTCTGGGCGGTAAGCGCGTATGTCGACTTTCATCGGGCAGTTGATCGGTTTTGCGGCAATCGTTTTCCTGGTCGTGCGGTACGTCGTGCCCCCGGTGCGCCGTCTGATGGCTGCTCGTCAAGACGCCGTCCGCCAGCAGTTGAAAGACTCTGCGGCGGCGGCCGACCGGCTGAGTGAGTCGACCACGGCCCACAGCAAGGCCGTGGAATCCGCCAAGGTCGAAGCCGAACGGCTCGTCGAGGAGGCCCAAACGGACGCTGGCCGCATCGCCGAGCAGTTCCGGGCCCAATCCGCGGTCGAGTCCGAGCGCATCACCGCACAGGGCGGCCGCCAGGTCGACCTGCTGCGTACGCAACTGAGCCGCCAGCTTCGCCTGGAGCTCGGCCACGAAGCGGTGCGTCAGGCCGGCGAATTGGTGCGCAACTACGTCGCCGAGCCGGCGCAGCAATCGGCCACCGTCGATCGGTTCCTGGACGACCTCGAAGCGATGGCCCCTGCGCCAGCGGAGGTCCAATATCCGCTGCTGGCGAAGATGCGCTCCGCCAGTCGCGCAGCGGTGGCGGGGCTGTCGGAGCGGTTCAGTGACATCGCCAAAGGCCTTGACAACAAAGCCCTTTCCGATCTGTCAGCCGAGCTTGTCTCGGTAGCCGAAATGCTCGACCGGGAGATCGTCGTCACCCGGTATCTGACGGTGCCCGCCGAGGACGCGGCGCCCCGGGTCCGGTTGATCGAGCGGTTGGTCTCCGGCAAGGTCGCTGACGCCACTCTCGACGTGTTGCGGCTGGCCGTCTCGGAGCGTTGGTCGGCCAACTCCGACCTGGCCGCCGCCATCGAGCACATCTCGCGGCAGGCGCTGCTGGAAGTCGCCGAGCGTGAGAACAAGGTCGACGAAGTCGAAGAGCAGTTGTTCCGGTTCTCGCGCATCCTGGACTCGCAGCCGCGGCTCGCCATCCTGCTGGGCGACTACGGCGTCCCGGTGGAAGGACGAATCGGCCTGCTGCGCAAGGTGCTTGACAGCGCGAGCAACAGAGTCAACCCGATCGTGCAGGCGCTGCTGACCCAGACCGTCCAACTGCTCAGAGGCGAGTCGGCCGAGGAGGCCGTCCAGTTCCTGGCGGAAGTCGCCGTGGCACGTCGCGGCGAGATCGTCGCACAGGTCGGTGCGGCGGCCGAGCTCAGCGATGCCCAGCGGTCCCGCCTCACCGACGTCCTCGGCCGCATCTACGGCCACCCGGTGACGGTGCAGCTGCAGATCTCCGACGAACTGCTGGGCGGGCTGCTCATCTCCGTGGCCGACGAAGTGATTGACGGGACACTCGCTTCGCGCCTTGCCGCAGCCCAGGCGCAACTGCCCGACTGACACCAACCATTCACAAGCACACGCGAACCAAGATCAAGTAGGAAGACGAAAAGCCATGGCCGAGTTGACAATCTCCGCTGATGACATCCAAAGCGCCATCGAGGAGTATGTAGGCTCTTTCACCTCCGACACCTCACGCGAAGAGGTCGGTACCGTCGTCGAGGCCGGGGACGGCATCGCGCACGTCGAAGGCCTGCCCTCCGTCATGACGCAGGAGCTGCTCGAGTTCCCCGGCGGGGTTCTCGGCGTCGCCCTGAACCTCGACGAACACAGCGTCGGCGCGGTGATCCTGGGTGACTTCGAGAAAATCGAAGAGGGCCAACAGGTCAAGCGCACCGGGGAGGTCCTGTCCGTCCCGGTCGGCGACGCCTTCCTGGGGCGTGTGGTCAATCCGCTCGGCCAGCCCATCGACGGTCGGGGGGACATCGACACCGACATCCGCCGCGCGCTGGAGATCCAGGCGCCTTCGGTGGTGCAGCGGCAGAGTGTGAGCGAGCCGCTGCAGACCGGCATCAAGGCCATCGACGCGATGACCCCGATCGGTCGAGGCCAGCGGCAGCTGATCATCGGCGACCGCAAGACCGGCAAGACCGCCGTGTGCGTTGACACCATCCTCAACCAGCGGGAGAACTGGGAGAGCGGCGACGAGAAAAAGCAGGTCCGCTGCGTGTACGTGGCCATCGGTCAGAAGGGCACCACGATCGCGTCGGTCCGGCGAGCGCTCGAAGAGGGCGGCGCTATGGACTACACCACCATCGTCGCGGCCCCGGCGTCCGACTCGGCAGGCTTCAAATGGCTTGCGCCATACACCGGTTCGGCGATCGCCCAGCACTGGATGTACGACGGCAAGCACGTGCTGATCGTCTTCGACGACCTGAGCAA